>NZ_JBVFVY010000011.1:0-75661 GCF_055522295.1 Micrococcus sp. CS26 | reverse complement strand
CGTCATCGAGCGTCAGTACGCTCACCTGAAGCAGTGGCGGGGTCTGGCGACCCGGTATGACAAGTACGCGATCATCTACAGGGCCGCTGTGGTCCTGAATGCTGTGCTCGCATGGTCAAAACGATTGTCAGACATGCCCTAGTCGTACATGAGGGTGGGATCGTTGAGAACGATCACATTTTGGGCGCGACTTGCCTGTAATACTTAGTATGTATGAGAAGACCAATCAAGGGCCATGAGTGGCCCGTCCTGCGCGGTCGCAAGCGCGAACTGATGGCGGATGAGTGGCGCGAAAATTGATCACTATTAATCGTAGCCTTGTTTCTTCTATAGGATGCAACCCCCCTTCGACTTATCATCACGTAATGTGTGAGGCCGTGGCGATCTAGGTGTAGGAGGGCATGACGTTGTTGACACGCACCGGGGCCAACGAGGCCGGAGGAGCCTCTCCGCAGGAGGTATGCGGCCGATGGTAGTTGTAGTGATTCACCCACACCTGCAGGGCCTCACGCCGAGCCCGCTCTGAGGAGTACGGGCGGGCGTAGAGGACCTCGTCGACCATCAGCCGGTTGTACCGCTCGACCTTCCCGTTATGGCGCGGGGTGTAGGGGCGGATCCGGTGATGCCGGCCCCCGAGAGAGACCACCTTCCGGGTGAAGTCCACGGCCCGGTAGTTGTTCCCGTTGTCCGTGACCACCCGGTCCACGGTGATGCCGTGAGCGGCGAAGAACGCGCGGGCCCGGCAGTAGAACCCGATCGTGGTCACCGCCCGCTCATCCTCCAGCGCCTCCGTGTACGCCAGGCGGGTGAACCCGTCGATCGCCGAGTGCAGGTAGGTGTAGCCGACCCGCTGGCCAGACCCCCGCTTGGAAGCACGCCCTGCCTCACTGTCTCTTCCGTGGGCGCGCCAGCCTCCCCCTTCAGGGATGCGTCCGATCTTCTTCACGTCCAGGTGCACCATGTGCCCTGGCCCCCTCGCGGTGATCCTCCGGGCCGGCTGCCGGCGGAGGTCTTCTCCGGCTGGGGTCAGGTCCCGTAGGCGGGAGATCCCGGCCCGGTGCAGCCATCGCCCCACGGTGCGAAGACACACCTGGTGGCCCTCGCCGACCAGATGGTGATGGATGCGCCGGGCGGACCACTTCTCGGCCCGGCGCAGGGCCTCCAGCTCGGCCACGATCGCGGGGTCGAGCCGGGCAGGTGAGCGATGGGGCCGGCTCGAGCGGTCTTGCAGTCCTGCCTCGCCTTCGGCACGGTAGCGGGCGACCCAGGTGGCCACCGTGGGCCGACTGACGCGGAACTCCGCGGCCACGTGGGACTGCGGGATCCCGTCGTTCAGGTGGCGGTGGACCATGCGCAGCCGGCCGGTGGGGGTCAGAGGTGCGTTAGCGTGAGTCACGAGCGGGCTTCCTTCCGCGGATGAGTGGATGTCGCAATTCCCATCCTGCGGGGCGGAGCCCGCTCGTCTCATCTCAGCCCGTGCCTCGTGTCAAGAACCTCATGACCCACAACATCTAGGTGGGCGGCAATATCCGTCGGTGTTCGTCGAGCCTCCCCGGCGCCGGAAGTGCCTCGGTCGCCGAGACGGTGCGTCGCGCAGGGCGAGCGCCGCAACAGGACTCCACTACGAAGGGCCGGGGGACGTCCTCGGCGTGGCCGGGGCTAATGGCGCAGGTAAGGCCGCGCCACGGGGCCTCCTCGGTGGGCGCCCGCCTCGCAGGTGGGCGAGGTCAGCTTGGCCGTAATCGATATGTTCGGCGGGTGGTCGCACCAATGGTCCGAGCGCGTTGCCGATGAGGCTGCCGCCCCGCACTTCGGCTACCGCACCGGCTGTGTCGCCGTCAATGGGTCGAGGGGCGGCAACGTCGACCCTCCGGAGCCCTGAGGCCCCCGTAGCGTGGCGGTGTTGATGCCCGCCTGCAGACGCTGCCGGCTACCACGCCTGATTACACGAGGGGCCCCCACCATGCCCCTCCGCCTCTCCTGTGCCACCCAAGATTCACTCCACCCCCACGCAAAGGCCGGGTGATGCCTCGAGTTGCTCGGTTCGGAGGTTGCAGAGCCGGGCGCGAACAACCCTGGCTCGAGTGTGTGCTCTCTAGTGAGCGCGCCCGGCTGTACGAGGGCCTCCTGCCGAATGCCGGACGCCCAGATGGTGAAGACGCGCGTATAAGGCCTCGTCCCGGCCCTCATGTACCGCCGTCGCGAGGATTTTTATCAGGCCGCGCCCACGGACCACGAGGGCAAGGAGTTCTGCATCCCGCAGGGTGCCTCCTGAGCTCCACCTCACCGACTGGTACCATAAGCAGGTACCATATCGCGCCGGAGGAGGCCCGCATGTCCATCAGTGCCAGTGAAGCCCGCAAGACCCTGTTCCCGCTCATCGAGCGAGTGAATGCGGACCGCGACGCCGTCGAGATCGTCTCCCGCAAGGGCAACGCCGTTCTCATGCCCGCGGACGAGTACGCCGCCTGGCAGGAGACCGCCTACCTGTTCCGCTCCCCGGCCAACGCCCGACGGCTGCTGGACGCCTACGAGCGCGCCCGCGCAGGGAGCGTTGAGGAGCACGCCCTGGATCGCCTGGACGGGGACGCCTGAGTGCGCCTCGTGTGGGACCGCTCCGCCTGGGAGGACTACACGCACTGGCAGACCACGGACCGCAAGGTCCTCACACGGGTCAACACCCTCATCGACGCCGCCCTGCGTGATCCCTTCGAGGGGATCGGCAAGCCCGAGCAGCTGAAGTACGGCGCGGCCGGGGCATGGTCCCGGCGGATCACGGAGGAGCACAGGCTCGTCTACCTCGTCGACGGCGAGGACCTGATCATCCTCCAGGCGAGGTATCACTACTGACATGCGCTTCACCCAGGCCGAACTCCAGCAGTTCCGCGACCGCACCGTCCCCGACCTGCTGCCGGACCCGCTGCGGCTGCTGTTCATCGGCATCAACCCCGGCCTGTGGACCGCCGCCACCGGTGCGCACTTCGCCCGCCGCGGCAACCGCTTCTACCCGGCCCTGCACCGCGCCGGGCTCACCCGGCACCTGATCGACGCCTCCGACGGCTACAAGGCCGAGGACCTCGCCGAGCTGCACGCCCGCGGCATCGGGATCTCCAACCTCGTCCCGCGTGCCACCGCCCGCGCCGACGAGCTCACCGCGGAGGATCTCGCTGCCGCCCCCGCCCGCCTGGACGCGCTTGTGGCAGCGCATGCGCCGGCCGTCGTCGCCGTGTTGGGGGTGACGGCCTACCGGCAGGCGTTCGGACGCCCGAAGGCGGTGCTGGGGGAGCAGCAGACGCCGTGGCCGGGCACGCGGCTGTTCGTGGCGCCGAACCCCAGCGGGCTCAACGCTCACGCCACCCTGGACTCGCTCGCCGCGGACTACCGTGCGGCCGGTGCCGCGGCGGGGCTCGTGGACTGAGTGCGCCCGCTGTCCCTGCGGACGCGCTGACGCCTCAGGCCCGTCAGAAGAGCGGCCAAGGCACGGCCGGCGTCAGCCCGCTCGGGGCCGGGAAACGCCCGTCGTCGAGCAAGCCGGCGGAACGCTCGGCGAGGGCTTGGACTTCCTCGGCACTGAGCAGCTCCGCCAGCCCCCGCCCCAGCTCACCGTCGAGCCCGTCGAGAACGCGCCCCACGCCGTCGCGCTCCTCCTCGCTCAGCTCCTCACCGAGCCATCCCCACAGCACGGTCCGCAGCTTGTCCGCCACATGGAACGTGAGCCCGTGGTCGACGCCGTGGCGGTGACCACCGGGCATGGCGAGGATGTGGGCGCCCTTGCGGTCGGCGTTGTTGACGATCACGTCGAAGACCGCCATGCGGCGCAGCGCCGCCGAGTCCTCGTGGGCCAGGACCAGCCGATTCCCGTCCGCGTCCTCGCCCTCCAGGATAGTGAGCCACCCCGAGGCCGGCACCTGGCCCGCCGGGAACAGGTCCACGGCGTCCTGCTCAGGATCCTGCTCCTGCCAGAGCTGCACCATGCCCTCGCCGAACGGGCCGTCGCGCAGCCAGGTGCGCGGCACAATGTCCCACCCCAGCGCCTCGGACACCAGGGACGCGGCCACCTCCCGGCGGGCCAGGGTGCCCGCGGGGAAGTCCCACAGCGGGGCCTCGCCGGCCACCGGCTTGTAGACCACCGGGGTGTCACCGATCGCGCCGAGGAACGTGGCGTTGGACGCCGTCGTGATGCGGCCGGTGAGCGTCAGCTCCCCGGCCACCAGCTCGCCGGCGGGCACGTCCGCGGCGCTCATCAGGAGTCGGGGAGGGTGCAGTCGTGGCCGTCGGGGTCGATGGGCTGGCCGCAGTCCGAGCAGAACGGACGCCCGGCGTCCACGACCTCCCGGGTGCGCCGGGCGAACGCCCGGGCCGCGCCGACGGGCATGCGCACGCGCACGGCCTCGGCGTCCGCCTCGAGCGCCGGGTCGGCGTCGTCGTCGGAGAGGGGGTGCGCGTCGATGAGCACCTGCGCGGTGGTGGGGTCCCAGCCCAGGCCGATGCCCCCCACCCGGAACCACTCCTGCACCGGGTCCAGCGGATCGTTGTCCACGAGTTCCACGGGCGTGCTGGCCGGGACGCTGTGCGGGTTGCCCTCCAGCGCCATGAGATCGTCGAGGATCTCGTCGATCATCTCCGCCATCAGGGCCGACTGCTGCTTCTCCAGCGCCAGGCTCACCAGCCGGGGCCCGGTGCGCACCTGCAGGTAGAACGTGCGGGCGCCGGGACGCCCGAGCGTCCCGATCACGACCCGATCCGGCCAGTCGAACTCATGGGCGGGGGCAGGTGCATCAGTCATGCCACGATCCTAGGCGTCCGCTCGTCCACCGCACCGGTGCCCGTGCCTGCGCCGCCGCCCACCGGGGCGTCGTCGGACGGGCCGAGGGTCGCCAGCCAGGACAGGTCCCCGGCGTCGGTGTTCATCGCCCAGACCCGCGGGCGGGCCGGACCGTAGCTCACGATGGACACGGAGGCGGGCCCCACCTCGATCCGCTGGAACAGATCCAGGTGCGTGCCGAGCGCGTCGGCCAGGATCGACTTGATGACGTCCCCGTGGCTCACCGCCACCCACACCGCCCCGGGCCCGTGCTCGGCCTCGACCGCGGCGTCGTGCCGGCGGATCGCCGCCACCGCGCGGGCCTGCATGCCCGCCATGGACTCCCCACCGGGGAAGACGACGGCGGACGGCTGGGTCTGCACCGTCGCCCACAGGGACTCGGTGGCCAGGTCGCTGAGCGCGCGCCCCTGCCACTGGCCGTAGTCGCACTCGGTGAGGTCGTCGTCGACCAGCGAGGGCACCGTCCCCGGCTGGCGATCGAGGAGGGCGCGGGCCGTCTGCGCGCACCGCTCCAGGGGACTGGCCACCACCGCGGCCACGGGCACGGCCGCGATCCGGTCCGCGGTGCGGGCCGCCTGCTCCCGTCCGTGATCGTCCAGGCTGACCCCGGGGGTGCGGCCTGCCAGCAGTCCCGTCGCATTGGCCGTGGTGCGGCCGTGCCGCACGAGGAGAACCGTCGCCATGGCCTCAGCGTAGCGAGGGGATGCCCGCCTCTCGCGGACAAAGCCTCGCGGCCATGACGCAAAGGGTCAGTGACGCAACGCGAGCACGCCTATGCCCGGCAAGGCTGACGCCCGTCTGCAGGCCTCGAACGCCCGGAGCAGGCCCTCGAGGCCTAGGACGGCGCCCTGCTGCTGGTCACCCACGACCGCCGCATGCTCGAGGCCGTCCGCCTCGACCGCCGCTGATACCCTCCCCCGGTGGTCAACCTCCTGCTCTCGGTGACGTTCGCGTGCGGCGTGGCGATCGCCGGGCTCCACGTGGTGAACCGGCGGTTCATCGCGCCGATGTACGACGTCGTCCTCAACCTGGCCGCGTTCCTCGCCGCCGTCGCCTCCTCCGTGCTCCTGGGGCACGTGCTGCCCGCGGTGTTCGCCGCGCTGGCCGTGCTCGCCTGGCTGATCCTGGCCGTCCGCACGGTGCGCGCCCGCCGCGCGGGACATAAGCTGGAGGTGACCGCCGGGCGGCTCGTCGCCGTCGACACGCGGCCCAGCAAGGCCGACGGCCGGATCGGCCTGCGCTTCCTCTTCCGCGCCGTCCACCCGCTCACTGCCGCGGACGTCGCCGCCATCCGCCTGCAGGAGGACGAGGCCTCCGAGCATCGCTTCGTGACGTGCCAGGAGGCCCGGAAGCTCCTGCGCCCGGCGATCGCCCGCCGCGTCGACGCCGCCTGGGACGCCGCGCACTGCGTCTACCTGGAGGACGGGCGTCCCGCCGCGGGGGTGGATCAGCCGGCGGGCTGAGGCCCGGCCCCCGGCCGGACGAGCGGTGCCCGGCGGCGTCCCCGTCCCGGATGAGGGCCGCTGCCTGGTCTGCGGGCGTGATCGTGGCGGCGCGGTCAGGAGGGTGGACGCGGGACGAGACGGTGCGCCCAGGCAACGGCGGGACGGTCCCACGGACGGCGCTGCCGTGTTCTCCGCATCCGTGATCGACGACGCCACAGGCGTCAACATGGGCATCGGCTTCCTCGGCGTCGCCCTCGCCTTCGCCTGACCGTGGTGGCCATGGCCTATGCCGTGGGTCACGTCTCCGGCGGTCACTTCAACCCGGCAGTCACCCTGGGTGCGGCGCTCGCGGGTCGTCTGCCGTGGAAGCTCACTGTGCCGTACTGGATCGCCCAGCTCGTGGGCGGCGTGGCGGCCGGCGGCGTGCTGCTGGCGATCGCCTCCGGTCGTCCGGGCTACTCGCTTGCGGAGAACGGCCTGGCCACCAACGGCTACGGCGAACTCTCGCCCGCCGGCTACTCGATGGGCGCGGTGTTCCTGACCGAGGCGCTGCTGACCGCCGTGTTCCTCTACATCATCCTCGGCGCCACGGACCGCCGTGCTCCGTCCGGCTTCGCGCCGCTGGCCATCGGCCTGACCCTCACGCTGATCCCCCTGATCTCCATCCCCGTGTCGAACACCTCCGTGAACCCCGCTCGCTCCTTCGGCGTGGCCCTGTTCGCAGGCGGGGACGCCCTCGGCCAGGTCTGGCTGTTCTTCGTGGCCCCGTTGTTGGGCGCCGCGGTCGCCGGTCTCAGCTACCGCTTCGTCTTCCCCAACTCCTCCCGGATGACCGAGGAGCTGCCCGAGCCCGCCGCCGACGGGACGCGTGACGCCGTCTGACCCCTGCCATTCGGACCTTGCCCTCACCGCCCCTTCTCTTCCCGCATCTCCTTGGAACGCAGCAGGCGCGGCGCCGTCGTCAGCGCCAACCCGCCGAGGATGTTCAGGGGGATCACCCACCACACCCAGCTGAGCCACTCGAGCCAGCCCACGCCGTGCGCTCCGGACGGGATGGCTCCGATGATGAGGATCGAGTCCATCACCGAATGGAAGAGCGAACCGCCGGCGAGGACGACGGCTCCGGCGACGGACGCGACGATCATCGCCGTCGGGCTGTCCGTCCCGGCCTGCATCCGCGTCACGAGGGTGATCGCCACCCCGGCCAGGACCGCCAGGGCGGCGCCCTGCCAGCTGAAGCCGATGTCCAGGAAGTGGTGGGCGCTCTCGGCCAGGGTGCCGTGCAGGTCGGGGAACCCCGCCACCACGAGGGCGATCATCACGGTGCCGCCGAGGAGGTTCATCACGAGGGTCACCGCCCACAGACGCAGCAGCTCCATCCACGTGCCCCGGCCGGCGGCGATCGCGGTGATCGGGTAGTAGAACCCCTCCGTGAAGAGCTCGGAGTGGGCGAGGAACAGGCTGACCAGGCCGATGGAGAACGCGAGTCCGGCCAGCAGGTGGCTGCCCGTCTCGTGGAGCGTGAGCAGGTACGCGAGCAGGCCGATCGTGATCTCGACGCCGCCCAGGAACCCGGTGGTCGTCAGGGCGGTGAGGGACCGATGCAGGCGTTCCGCGCCCTCGTCTGCCGCCTCCCTGTGGGCCGCCGGCCTGCCGGAGACGGACTGACCGGCATCGCTCCCTTCACGGTCATGTCCGTGGCACACTGGGCCCATGATGCATGACGAACGGCCCACGGGTCGGCTGGGCCTCGCCCTGGGCGGCGGAGGAGCGCGCGGGCTGTGCCACATCGGGGTCTGGCGGGTGCTCGAGGAGCTCGACATCCGCCCGGACGTGCTCGCGGGAACGAGCATGGGCGGCCTCGTCGGCGCGCTCATAGCCGCCGGTCATGACGCCGCCTCGCTCGAGAAGATCGAGCGGAGCGTGGACTGGCCGCGGCTCATCAACTGGGGCCTGACCGGCGGCATCCTCTCCAGCGAGAGGCTGCGGGCCTGGCTCCGCGAGCTGCTCCCGGACACCTTCGAGGAGCTGCAGATTCCCCTGGTGCTCACCGCGGCCGACGTCGTCGAGGGCCAGACCCGCTACCTGCACACCGGGGACCTCATCACCGCGATCCAGGCGACCACCGCCTACCCCGGCGCGCTGGAGCCGGTGACCGTGGGGGACTCCGTGCTGGTGGACGGCGGCATCCTCAACCAGATCCCGGTGGATGGGGTGCGCTTCCTGGGCGCGCAGCGGGTGATCGCCGTCGATGCCACCACGCTCGAGCCCCTGGAGCGGCCGGAGCCCGGGGCGCGCACCCGCACCCGCCGTTCGCCCGCCACGTCGCTGCGCCAGGCCATGCGGGCGATCGACGTCATGCAGGCCCAGCTCACCACCGTCCGGCTCTCGCTCTACCGGCCGGACGTGCTCATCAGCCCGCCGATCGAGGGGATGACGGTCGCGGACTTCCGCAGCTCCGGCGTCGCCATCGCGGCGGGAGAGGAGGCGACGCGCGCCCGGGCCGGGAAGCTCGTGGAGCTCAGTCGCGGCAGAATGGCCTGACGCCCGCCGCACTTCCGTCAGGAGCACCATGACCGCCACCCTTGTCGCCTCCGGCCTCGCCGGCGGCCACGGTCACCGCACGCTCTTCGAGGATCTGGACCTCACGGTCGCGCCCGGGGACGTCGTCGGCGTCGTGGGGGCCAACGGCGCGGGCAAGTCCACCCTGCTGCGCATCCTCGGCGGGGACCTCGCGCCGCAGGCCGGCACGGTCAGCCTGGCCCCGGCCGACGCGTTCGTGGGCTGGCTGCCGCAGGAGCGCGAGCGGGTGCCGGGGGAGACGGTCGCCGGGTACATCGCCCGCCGCACCGGCTGCGCCGAGGCCACTCGAGAGATGGACGCCTCCGCTTCGGGCCTGGCGGACCCGGACGTCACGGACGCCGCCGCAGACCGCTACAACACCGCCCTCACCCGCTGGCTGGCCTCCGGCGCCGCGGACCTGGAGGAGCGCATCCCCGCCGTCCTGGCCGACCTCGGCCTCGACCTCTCCGCCTCCCCGGAACAGGTCCTCATGACCTCCCTCTCCGGTGGGCAGGCCGCCCGCGTCGGCCTCGCCGCGCTGTTGCTCTCCCGCTTCGACGTCGTGCTCCTGGACGAGCCCACCAACGACCTGGACCTCGACGGTCTGACCCGCCTGGAGGCCTTCGTGCAGGAGCTGCGCGGCGGCGTCGTGCTGGTGAGCCACGACCGCGAGTTCCTGGCCCGCTGCGTCACCCGCGTCCTGGAGCTCGACCTCGCCCAGCGCACCAACCGCGTCTACGGCGGCGGCTACGAGGCCTACCTCGAGGAGCGGGCCACCCTGCGCCGCCAGGCCCGGGAGAAGTACGAGGAGTTCGCCGAGCAGAAGCAGGACCTCGTCTCCCGCGCCCGCATCCAGCGGGAGTGGTCCAGCCAGGGCGTGCGCAACGCGATGAAGAAGTCCCCGGACAACGACAAGCTGCGCCGCAGGGCCAACAGTGAGTCGAGCGAGAAGCAGGCCCAGAAGGTCCGGCAGATGGAGAGCCGCATCGCGCGCCTGGAGGAGGTGGAGGAGCCGCGCAAGGAGTGGAGGCTGGAGTTCACCATCGGTGCGGCGCCGCGCTCCAGCTCGGTGGTCGCCACCCTCAACGACGCCGTCTTCCGGCAGGGAGGCTTCACGCTCGGCCCGGTGTCCCTCCAGGTGAACGCGGGGGAGCGGATCGGCATCACCGGGCCCAACGGGGCCGGCAAGTCCACCCTGCTGCGCGGGCTGCTGGGCCGCCAGGCCCCGGACGAGGGCACGGCCGCCCTGGGTTCCAGCGTGCAGATCGGGGAGATCGACCAGGCGCGCTCGCTGCTGGCCGGGACCGTCCCGCTCGCCGCGGCCGTCGAGGCGCTCGTGCCCGAGATGGCCTCCGGGGAGGTGCGCACCCTGCTGGCCAAGTTCGGCCTCAAGGCCGACCACGTGAACCGCCCCGTGGACGAGCTCTCGCCCGGCGAGCGCACCCGGGCATCCCTGGCCCTGCTCCAGGCCCGCGGGGTGAACGTCCTGGTGCTCGACGAGCCCACCAACCACCTGGACCTGGAGGCCATCGAGCAGCTCGAACAGGCCCTGGAGACCTATGAGGGCGCCCTGCTGCTCGTCACCCACGACCGCCGCATGCTGGACACCGTCCGCACCGACCGTCGCTGGCAGGTCCAGGACGGGCGGGTGACGGAGCGCTGACGACCCGGGCACCGTCACCCTTGCCCGAGATTCGGTTGTGTACGACCATGAGAGTTCAGTCCCCACCGACGAAAGGGCCCCAGACATGTCCCGCATCCTGATGATCCTCACTTCGCACGACCAGCTGGGAGACACCGGCCGCAAGACCGGGTTCTGGCTCGAGGAGTTCGCCTCGCCCTACTACGTCTTCACGGACGCCGGCCACGAGGTCACCCTGGCCTCGCCCCGCGGCGGCCAGCCGCCCATCGACCCGACGAGCTCGCAGCCGGAGATGCAGACCGACGCCACCCGCCGGTTCGACCAGGACGAGGAGGCCAAGGCCGCCCTGGCCCACACCACGCCCCTGGCCCAGGTGGACGTGGACGGGTTCGACGCCGTCTTCTACCCGGGCGGTCACGGCCCGCTGTGGGACCTGGTGTCCGACGCCGACTCCACGCGGATCATCCTCGACAGCGACGCGGCCGGGCGCCCGCTCGGCCTCGTCTGCCACGCGCCCGGGATCCTGCACCCGATCACCGCCGCCGACGGCACCCCGTTCGTGCGCGGCCGTCAGGTCACCGGGTTCACCAACGGCGAGGAGGAGGCCGCCCAGCTGACGGACGTCGTCCCGTTCCTCGTCGAGGACGCGCTGATCGCCGCCGGAGCGGACTACCGCAAGGGCCCGGACGGGGAGAGCTTCGTGGTCACGGACGGCACCCTGGTGACCGGTCAGAACCCGGCCTCCTCCGCCGACGCCGCCCGCCGCGTCCTCGACCTGCTCGCGCGCTGACCCTCCACCGAGCCCGCCGCCCCGAACCCGAGGAGACCACCATGAGTACCCCCACCCGAACGCGCGAGATCCACCTCGCCTCCCGCCCCCACGGCGCCCCGACGCCGGAGAACTTCCGTCTCACGGAGGTCGAGCTCCCCGAGCTCGCCGAGGGCCAGGTCCTCGTGCGCAACACCGTGATGTCCGTGGACCCGTACATGCGCGGCCGCATGAACGATGTCGAGTCCTACGTGCCCCCGTTCCAGCTCGACGCCCCCCTCGACGGCGGCGCGGTGGGCACCGTGATCGCCTCGCGCCACACGGACGTGCCGGAGGGCACGTCCGTGCTCCACGGCCGCGGCTGGCGCGAGCACGCCGTCCTCGACGGCGACACCGTCCAGGCCGTGGACACCTCCCAGTTCTCGGACGGCACCTACCTGGGCGTGCTGGGCATGACGGGTCTGACCGCCTACACCGGCCTCGTGCACGTGGCCGAGATGCAGGAGGGCGACGCCGTCTTCATCTCGGGCGCCGCGGGGGCCGTCGGCTCGGTCGCCGGCCAGATCGCCCGCCTGCTGGGCGCCTCGCGCGTGGTCGGCTCGGCGGGCACGCCCGAGAAGGTGGCGTGGGTGAAGGAGCTGGGCTTCGACGCCGCGTTCAACTACCACGACGGCTCGCCCACGGACCTGCTGGCCGAGGCCGCGCCGGAGGGGATCGACGTCTACTTCGACAACGTGGGCGGCGACCACCTCGAGGCCGCCATCGCCGCGATGCGGGTCGACGGCCGCGTGGCGATGTGCGGTGCGATCGCCCAGTACAACTCGACGGAGCCGCCGGCCGCCCCGCGCAACCTCGCGCTGGCAATCGGCAAGCGGCTGACCCTGCGCGGCTTCGTCCTGCAGAAGTACGCGGCGCAGGTCCGCCCCGAGTTCCTCGAGCGCGTGGGCCTGTGGGTCGCCGACGGGAAGATCCAGTGGGACGAGACCGTCCGGGAGGGCCTGGAGAACGCACCCCAGGCGTTCATCGACCTGCTCGAGGGCGCCAACACGGGGAAGATGGTCGTCCGGCTGTGACGAGCGACGGCGCACTCGGGGGCGGCATGGCCACCTTCCGGCATCAGGGCCTGACCTTCGATGTCCGCGACGGCGGGCCGGCCGAGGGGGAGGCGGTCCTGTTGCTGCACGGCTTCCCGCAGGACGCCACGTCCTGGAGGCACGTCGAGCCGCTGCTGCACGCCGCGGGGCTGCGCACCCTCGCGCCGGACCAGCGCGGCTACTCCCCGGGGGCCGCGCCGCGGGCGACGGCGGCCTACCGCCTCCCGGCGCTCGTGGGGGACGCCGTCGCGCTGGCGGACGCGGCGGGGGCGCGGCGCGTCCACGTCGTCGGCCATGACTGGGGCGGCGCCGTCGCCTGGGCGCTGGCCACCGCCCACCCCGAGCGCGTCGCGTCCCTGACGGTCCTGTCCACGCCGCACCCGGCCGCCCTGGCCCGCGCCCTGCGCGGCCCGGACCAGCTGCGCCGCAGCTGGTACATCGCCGCCTTCCAGGCACCGGCCCTCCCCGAACGGATCCTCTCGCGAAGGCTGGGCTCCCTGCTGCAGCGGGGGCAGGTCCCCGGGGCGGAGCACTACGCCCGCCGGTTCTCCACCCCGCAGAGCCTGCGCGGCCCGGTGAACTGGTATCGGGCGAACCCGGATCTGGTGACCACCACGAGCAGCGCGCCCGTGTCGGTCCCCACCACGTATGTGTGGGGCACCCGGGACGCGGCCCTGGGGCCGCGGGCCGCCGAGCTCACGGCGGGGCAGGTGGCGGGGGAGTACCGGTTCGTGGCGCTCGACGCGGACCACTGGCTGCCCGAGCGCGAGGCGGACGCCGTCGCCCGGGCGATCCTGGACCGGGTGCGCTGACCCGCGCTCCGCGCGGGCCGCTCCCGCCGTCTCAGCGCGGCCCGGCGGCCTCGGTGATCCGGTTCAGCAGGTCCATGAGGACCTGGCGCTCGGTGGTGTCGAGGGGGATCCGGGTGAGGGCGTCCACCGGGACCGTCCGGGCGGACGCCCGCAGCGCCCGCCCCTCGTCCGTCAGCCGGACCAGCACGCGTCGCTCGTCGTGGACGTCGCGCTCCCGCGTGACGAGCCCCATGCCGGCCAGGCGCCGCACCAGGGGTGTGATCGTCCCGTTGTCCATGCCGAGCCGGTCCCGCAGCGCGCCGACCCCCAGCGCGCCGGCGGCGTCCGACGTCGACGCCTCCGTCTCGGCCGAGGCGTCACTCTCCACCTGCCACAGGGTGAGCATCACGAGGTACTGCGGGTAGGTGAGGCCGAGGCGGGAGAGCAGGGGGCCGTAGCCGCGCGTGACGGCGCGCGCCGCCCGGTGCAGGGCGAAGCAGAGCTGGTCCTCGAGGGCGAGGCTGGGGGTCGGCGCGGCATCCATGGGAGCGATTCTAGTGGTCGCTGGGGAGCGACTTGGTTGCGCGCGACCTAGCCGGGTGGCAGGCTGGAGCCGACTCGTCCCGCACGGGGCGGGCGGATGAAAGGACCTCCCATGGAGACCATCTACACCGCCGAGGCGCTCAGCACCGGCGCCGGCCGCGACGGCCATGTCCGCACCACCGACGGGCGGGTCGACCTCGACCTCGCCGTGCCCACCGAAATGGGCGGCTCCGGCCAGGGCACCAACCCCGAGCAGCTGTTCGCCGCCGGCTACGCCGCGTGCTTCCACTCGGCCCTGCAGATGGTCGCCCGTGCCTCCCGTGCCGACATCACCGACTCCTCCGTCGGCGCGCGCGTGGGCATCGGCCGCCAGGGTGAGGGCTTCGGCCTGGAGGTCACCCTCGAGGTCGTGATCCCCAATGTCCCCGCGGATCAGGCCCGCGCCCTCATGGAGCAGGCGCATCAGGTGTGCCCCTATTCGAACGCCACCCGGGGCAACATCGACGTCGTCCTCGAGCTCGGGGAGGCGTGATGACGAAGCACCGGCAGTCCGTCCCCCTCTCCCAGACCGCCGCCCGCCTCGGCCTCGGCGGGTTCATGACCGCCGCGGGGCTGTCCCACCTCACCGTGGCGCGCCGTGAGTTCCGCGCCCAGGTGCCCTCGTGGGTCCCGCTCCCGGCAGACCTCGTGGTGCTCGGATCCGGCGTGGCCGAGATCGGCCTCGGGGCCGCTCTGCTGGCGCTCCCCGGGCAGCGCCGCCTGACCGGCACCGCCCTGGCGGCCTTCTACACCGCGATCTACCCCGGGAACATCGGGCAGTACGCCGAGCGCAAGGACGGCTTCGGGCTGGACACGGACGGTCGCCGCCTGGCGCGGCTGTTCGGCCAGCCCGCCCTCATCGCGGCCGCCCTGTGGGCCGCGGGAATCCCCGAGCGGGAGCAGGGCGGGCGCGGCTGACGCCGTCGCCGGTCCTGCGGCCCTGGGCCGGCTCCGGGCACGTGCCCGGAGCCGGCGTGATCTCACCCTGCCGCGAGGCGCGGCCCACTGTAGGGTGTCCCGCAGGTGTCCCGCGGGTGTCCCGCAGGTGTCCGGACCGGCGGGCCGTCAGCCGTGACGCATCGTCCCGGTCTCGAGGAAGCGCTGGTGCCAGGACAGGGCCTCGCCCAACAGGTGCGGGGTGTGCAGGCCGCCCGACTCGCGCATCGCGCGGTCGAAGTAGTCCCGCAGCTGCTCCCTGTAGTCCGGGTGCGCGCACGTGTCGATGATCGTGCGGGCGCGCTGCTTGGGGGAGAGGCCGCGCAGGTCGGCCAGCCCCTGCTCCGTCACCACCACGTGCACGTCGTGCTCGGTGTGGTCCACGTGCGAGACCATCGGCACGATGCAGGAGATGTCCCCGCCCTTGGCCGTGGAGGGGGTGAGGAAGAACGACGTGAACGCGTTGCGGGCGAAGTCGCCGGAGCCGCCGAGACCGTTCATCATCTTCGTGCCCATCAGGTGCGTGGAGTTCACGTTGCCGTACAGGTCGGCCTCGAGCATGCCGTTCATGGCGAGGATGCCGAGGCGGCGCACGAGCTCGGGGTGGTTGGAGATCTCCTGGGTGCGCAGGATCAGCTTGTCCCGATACTTCGCGGCGTTGTCGTTGAACCGTTCGGCGGCCTCGGTGGACAGGGAGAACGCGGTCGCGGACGCGGTCGCCAGGGTGCCGGAGTCCAGGGCGTCGAGCATGCCGTCCTGCACCACCTCGGTGAACGCGGACAGGCCTGTGAACCGGGACTTCACCAGCTCGGACATCACCGCGTTCGCGATGTTGCCCACGCCCGACTGCAGCGGCAGCAGCCGCTCGTCGTACCGGCCCTGGGCCACCTCGTGCTCGAAGAACTCCACGAGGTGCTGGGCGATCGCGATCGAGTCCGCGTCGGCGGGCTTGAAGGCAGAGTTGCGGTCCGGGGCGTGGGTCTCGACGACGGCCACCACCTTGGCCGGATCGCACCGCAGGTACGTCTCACCGATGCGGTCCGCGGGGTGGGTGAGCATGATCGGCGTGCGGTGCGGGGGCAGCGCGGTGCCGTAGTAGACGTCGTGCAGGCCCTCGAGGTCCTCGCTCTGCCATGAGTTGACCTCGAGGATCACCTGATCCGCCAGGTCGATCCAGGACTTGTTGTTGCCCACGGAGGAGCTGGGGACGAGACGGCCGTCCTCGCGGATCCCGGACACCTCGATCACCGCGGTGGTCATGGGCCCGTAGAAGCCGTTCCACACGGTCTGCGCCAGGTGAGACAGGTGCGTGTCGATGTACTCGATCGCGCCCGCGTTGATCTTGGCGCGCATCGTCGGGTCCGACTGGAACGGGGTGCGCAGCGCGACGGCGTCCGCCTCGGCCAGCGCACCGTCCATCTCCGCGGAGGTGGACGCCCCCGTGTGGAGGTTGATGCGGAACTCCTCGCCGCGCGCGTGCAGCTCCTTGGCCCGCTCGGCCAGCGCCATCGGCACGGCCTTCGGGTAGCCGGACCCCGTGAACCCGCTCATGCCCACGGTGGTGCCGTGCTGGATGAACGCCGCCGCCTCCGCGGCGGACATCACCTTCGACCGGAGGCCGGGGTGGTGGATGCGGGACGACATGGGTGAGGCCTCCGTGCGGGTGAGACGAGTCGAGCGAGAGCGCTGTGACGTGGAACAGCGATCAGCGTACCCGCGTCACGGGTGGCCGTGGGGATGATCACGCCGGAGGTCGCCGAGCCCGACCTGCGTGATCGACGACGGCGAACAGGGCTCGGCACTCCGGGTCGGCGCGCCTAGGCTCGGCGGCATGCGAGCACTCGTCCTCCAGTCCTACGGCGGCCGTGAGGCCATGGCCCTCACCGACGTCCCCGCCCCCACGGCCGGCGCCGGCGAGGTGCTGATCCGCACCCGCGCGGTCGGCCTCAACC
Source organism: Micrococcus sp. CS26 (assembly GCF_055522295.1). Lineage (NCBI taxonomy): Bacteria > Bacillati > Actinomycetota > Actinomycetes > Micrococcales > Micrococcaceae > Micrococcus > Micrococcus sp. CS26. The sequence goes on along the minus strand of NZ_JBVFVY010000011.1, from coordinate 59,063 downwards.
CCGTCGACGCGATGCACCGCGAAGGCGACTTCAAGGCCATCGCCCCCGACGACTTCCCCACGGTCGCCGGCAACGAGCTCAGCGGCATCGTCGAGACCGTGGGCGCCGGGGTGACCGCGTTCGCCCCGGGTGACGCAGTCATCACCCGCGTGGACCCCTCCGGCCACGGGGCGTTCGCCGAGCTGGCCGCGGTGCGCGCGGACTGGGTGGCCGCCGCGCCCGCCCGCGTGCCCCTGACGGACGCGGCCGGCCTGCCGCTCGCCGGCCTGACCGCCCAGCAGGCACTCGGCCCGGAGCACCTGGACCTGCAGCCCGGGGAGCGGCTGCTGATCACCGGGGCCGCCGGCGGCGTCGGGCTGATCGCCACGCGCCTGGCACACCTGCGCGGCGCGCACGTGACCGTGACCGCCTCCGCGGCGGGTGAGCCGTACGTCCGCGAGGCCGGCGCCGACGCGGTGATCGACTATCGCGCCCGCACCGTCGCGGAGGGGGGCGAGCGCTTCGACAAGGTGTTCGACCTCATCGGCGGTGATCAGATGGCCGAGCTGCTCGGCTCGATCGAGCCCGGCGGCCGGCTGGTGACCATCGCGGGCCCGCCGAGCCCCGGCAGCCTTCGTGAGACCGCGCGCCCGTCGCGTCGGCCGCTGGCCGCCGTCGTCTCCCGGGTGGCCAGTGCGAAGGTGCGCCGGGCCGCGAAGAAGGCCGGGGTGACCTACGAGTTCTTCCTCATGCATCCGGACGGGGCGGGCCTGGCCGAGCTCGTCCGGCTCGTGGACGCCGGCGAGCTGGCCGTGACCGTGGACAGCCGCTACCCCCTGGCCGACTGGGAGCAGGCGTTCGAGCGTCTCGAATCCCACCACGCCAAGGGCAAGGTGCTGCTCGAGTTCTGACCGGTGGGCGCGTCGGCGCCGGTCTGCCCGGGCCGGCACCGCCTCGTATCCTGGCCTCGTGCACCCGTCTGTGAGCGAGCCTCTCACCCGACTGCCGGACGGCACCGTCAAGCAGCGCAACCCCTTCACCGGCACCGAGGTCTGGACCGTGCCCGGCCGCGGCCACCGCCCGCTCGGCCTCGTCCGGCCCGCCCCGCAGCCGCTCGACCCCGCCCAGCACGGCCGGCACTGCGCCTTCTGCGAGCACCGCCTGCTGGAGACGCCGCCGGAGAAGTCACGCATCGTCTCCACGAGGGCCGACGACGGCGCCCCGGCCTGGCAGATCCTGCGGCACCCGGCCGCGGAGCGGCTCGGGGAGACGACCCCGGCCTTCCGCCGGGTCCCCAACCTCTTCGAGATCCTCAGCTACGACTACTGGCGTCTCAACCACGGCCACGAACTCCCCCCGGACGCGCGCCGCCGCCGTGACGAGTACCTGGCCACCGAGGCCGGCCGCGCCCACGTGCGCGCCGTCGTCGCCGCGAAGCTGCACGCCTCCGGCCGCTCCGCGGAGGAGACGGCGGCGATGTCCGAGGCGGAGCTGATCGCGGCGTCGGCCGCATTCTTCGGCGGCACGCACGACGTCGTGATCGCTCGGCGGCACTTCGTCGACGGGGCCGTGGACGACCACCAGCTGGCCTCCTCGGGCACCCTGACCCCGGACGAGCACCACGCGTTCCTGGCCCTGACCGCCGACGCGATGCGGGACCTCTACGCGACCACGCCCGCCGTGCGGTACGTCTCCGTGTTCCAGAACTGGCTCAAGCCCGCCGGCGCCTCCTTCGACCACCTGCACAAGCAGCTCGTGGCCATCGACGAGGTCGGCGCGCAGAACGCGGCCGCCCTGGACCGGCTGCGCGAGGACCCGCAGGTGTTCAACCACGCCGCGCTGGACGTGGCCGTGGCGCACGACCTGATGATCGCCGCGAACGAGCACGCCGTGATGTTCGCCGGCTTCGGCCACCGGTACCCGACGGTCGAGGTCTACTCCACGAGCCCGGTGGGGCAGCCGTGGCGGCAGTCCGCGGCCGAGCTGCGCGCCGTGTCCGACCTGCTGCACGCCGCCCACGCGGCCACCGGGCCCGACGTCCCCTCCAACGAGGAATGGCACACCCGCCCGCCCGGCGTCGCGTCCCCGATGCCCTGGCGCGTGATGCTCAAGTGGCGCGTCTCCACCCTCGCCGGCTTCGAGGGCGCCACCAAGATCAACGTCAACACGCTCAGCCCGTGGGACGTGCGGGACCGGGTGCTGGCGCGGCTGCGGGAGCTGCGGGCGGCGGGCGCGCTCGCGGACGGGGTGCGGATCGGGGCCGACGCGCGGATCCGGCCGGGCGCCCTGCGGTACGCCGACGGAGCGGCGAGGCTCACCCCTCCGCGCGGTCGGTAGCGTGGGCGTCATGGCCCTCCACCTGCAGCGCTACCGCGAGATCGCCCACGTCATGGCCCGCAACGGCCTCAGGGCCACGGCCGTGCAGGCCGGGCTCTCCCGGTGGCTGCCCCTCGAGGAGGGGGAGCCGCACCTGGGCATCGACGCCGAGGACCGCCCCGAGCTGTTCGTGCGCACGTTCGAGGAGCTGGGCGTCACCTTCGTGAAGCTCGGGCAGCTGATCTCGGCGCGCCCGGACCTGTTCCCCGAGGCCTACTGCGCGGCGTTCGCCCGCCTCACGGACAGCACGACGGCGGTGCCCTTCGAGGCCGTCGCCCGGACGGTCGAGGAGGACCTCGGCGCCGACGTCGACGCACTGTTCGCCTGGTTCGACCGCGCGCCCCTGGCCACCGCCTCCATCGGTCAGGCCCACCGTGCGCGCCTGCATGACGGGCGCGCCGTCGTCGTGAAGGTCCGCAAGCCCGGTGTGGTGGAGCAGGCCCAGGCGGACCTGGAGATCCTGCGGACGCTGGCGGCCACGTGGTCGCGGGCCTCGCGGACCTTCGCCGATCTGGACGTGCCGACCATGGTGGATGAGTTCGACCGCTCCCTGCGCGCCGAGCTCGACTACGTGGTGGAGGCGCGGGCCTGCGAGGAGATCGCCGCCGGCTTCCGGGACACCCCGGGCGTGCGGTTCCCGTGGATCGAGTGGGACCTGACCACCTCGCGCGTGCTGACCATGCAGGAGCTCTCCGGGCTGCGCGTGGACGATCTGGCCGGACTCGACGCCGCCGGCATCGACCGGGAGGAACTGGCGTACCGGGCCGCCGACGTGCTGCTGGCCATGGTGTTCGAGCACGGCGTGTTCCACGCGGACCCGCACGCGGGCAACCTGTTCATCGAGCCGGACGGGACCGTCGGGTTCATCGACTTCGGCTCCGTCGGGAGGATCTCCCCGTCCCTCCGGCGCCGGTTCGCGGGCCTGGCCATGGCGCTGGCCCGGCAGGACACCGACGGACTGGTGCGGGCCCTGCTGGACATCGCCCCGCCGCGCGGGCCGGTGGACCGCCGTCGGCTCCGGCTGGAGGTGGCCCGGATCGTCGGCCGCCTCGAGGGGCGCGAGCTCGAGGACATCCGCGTGGCGCAGCTGGTCTCGGAGATCTTCGCCCTCGTGCGGCGCCACCGGCTGTCCCTGCCGCCCGAGCTCGTGCAGCTGCTGCGGATGCTGATCATCGTGGACGGCATCGGCCGCCGCCTGCACCCCGGATTCGACTACACCCGCGTGCTCGACCCCTTCGCCCTGCGCCTCGTGGGGGAGCACCTCGACCCCCGGCGGGTGGCGGGCCGGATCGGCCGGGCCACGATCGCGGCGGCCGAGCTCGGCATCGACCTGCCGGAGTACGCCCGCAAGGTGATGGAACGCATCGACGACGGCGGGATCGACGTCACCGTCCGCGCGAGCGAGCTCGAGCCGCTCGTGACGCGCCTCGAGCGGACGGGCGACCGGGTGGTGGCCGCCATGGTGGTGGCCGCGATGATCACCGGCGGCACGAACGTGCTCGTGGCGTACAAGGACCGGCTCGGCCGCTTCGCCGGGCCGGTGGTGGCCGCCGGCGGCGCCGCCCTGACCGGCGGCAGCGCCTATCTGGCCTGGATCAGCCGCCCCCGGCGTCGCCCCCGCTGAGGGCCGTGGGCGGGGTCAGTCGTCGGGATCATGCCCGCACCAGACCGGCCGCGGTGCAGGCCGTCTCGAAGTCGTCGAGGCCGAACGCCTGGATCGGGCTGACGACGCCGGCCTCGCGGGCCTGTCCTGCGGCGAGCTGCCGGGCGCCCCAGGCCATGAGGTCCCCGGTCAACGTGTAGGCGTTGGGGCCGCTCAGGTGGACGTCCGCCACGATGCGGCCGGCCGCGTCGCGCGCGATCGCCCCGACCCGGGAGCCCGTGCGGGCCCGGTCTGCGGCGTCGGGGCCACCCGGGTCGCCGGCCAGGGGCCGCAGCAGGGCCTGCACGCCGCGGGCGACGCCGGGGAGCCACCCCACCGCACCGAGGGCGGCGGCGCCGATCTGCGTGGGCCGGGCCGGGAACCAGCCGTTGAAGACCTCGACCTCGTCCAGGCCGGGCTGCATCCGCGGCAGGAACAGGGACTCCGTGCCGCCGAACAGCACGCCGCGGCGGTCCTGCCCGTCGACCCGGAAGACGGCCGACCGGCTGGCCGGGCCCGTGGTCGCCAGCCGCCCGCCGCGCCACGTGATCGTCCGCTCGGTGAGGGCGCCCACCATCGTCTGGCGCGTCCCGTGGCTGAGGTCGACGCGCGGGTCCAGCTCGCCGTCGGCGAAGTAGCCGATCTGCAGAGACCGTGCGCGTCCACCGGCCTCCGCCAGCGCGAGCCCGCCCGCGAGCATGCCCGGCGCGTAGTCGAAGCCGAGGGCGGGCAGCAGGGTGGCGCCCGTGCGTCGGGCGGTGGCGTCCAGGTCCGCCTTGAGGTCCTTCACGAAGCCGACCTCACCGGTGGAGTCCACGTAGTGCGCGCCCCGCTCCGCGGCGGCGCGGGCGACCGGTCGGCCGTAGCGTTCGAAGGGGCCGACCGTGGAGACCAGCACATCGCCCTCCGTGACCAGGGCCCTCAGCGAGGCGGGGTCCCCGGCGTCGGCGACGGCGACCTCCAGCCCGTCGTGCCGCCTCGCCGCGTGCTGGAGCGAGTCCCCGTTCCGGCCCGCCAGCACGGGCCGTGCGCCCTGGGCCACGAGGGCGTCCACGACGAGGGATCCGGCGTAGCCCGTCGCGCCGAGCACGATGATGCGGGGGGCGTCGGGGCGGTCGAGGTGCAGGGGAGAATCCGTCATGGCCCCACGCTAGGCCGCGCACGCGGAGACCTCACGGGCTCGGCGACGCCGATCCGCGTGGACCCCGTCTCGCGCTCCTGGACCGGCGGACCCGGACATGGCGAGCCTGGTCCGGCATGCGCCTGCAGGGGCAGACTCGGAGGATGACCCGCACCCCGCCCGCCGTCGCCTCGCCCGCTCACTCCGCCTCGCCCGCCGCCGAGACCGGCGGCGAGAGCCTGCTGACCGTCCTGATCGCCCTCGGCGTGAACGCGGTGATCGCCGTCGTCAAGTCGATCGTGGGCGCGGTCACCGGCTCAGCCGCGATGGTGGCGGAGGCCGCGCACTCCTGGGCCGACGCCGGCAATGAGGTCTTCCTGCTGCTGGCGGAGCGTCGGGCCGGCCGAGCCCCCGACGCGCGGCACCCGCTGGGCTACGGGCGCGCGGCCTACGTGTGGTCGATGGTCGCGGCCTTCGGCCTGTTCGCGGTGGGCTCGGCGGTCTCGGTCTGGCACGGGATCACGGCCTGGTCCGCCCCCGAGGAGGAGGCGGAGTACACGATCGCGTACATCGTGCTCGCCGTCGCGTTCGTGCTCGAGGGCATCTCGTTCCTGAACGCGCACCGGCGCGTCCGCCGCGACGCGGAGCGGCGGCACATCAGCGATGCCACGTTCCTGCGCCAGACCTCGGACCCCACCCTGCGCGCCGTGTGGGTGGAGGACGCCTCGGCCCTGATCGGCCTGGCCATCGCGGCCGCCGCCCTCGCCCTGCACCAGCTCACCGGGGACCCCCGGTGGGACGCCGCCGGCTCGATCCTCGTGGGCGTGCTGCTCGGGGTCGTCGCGATCTTCCTGCTCTCGCGGAACATGGCGTTCCTCGTCGGCGAGGTCGCCGACCCGGTGATCCGGACCCGGGTGCTGCGCTGGCTGCTGGAGCGGCCCGAGGTGCTCTCCGTGAGCTACCTGCACCTCGAGTACGTCGGCCCGGAGAAGCTCTTCGTCGTCGGGGCCGTGGACCTGGCCGGGGACGAGCGGGAGAGCGAGGCCGCGGTCCTGCTCCAGCGCGTGGAGGACGCCCTCCTCGAGCACCCGCGCGTGGCCGCCGTCGTGCTCTCCCTGTCCAACCCCGCCCACGCGCCCCTGGACCCGGAATCGCAGAACGCGCGCGCCTGAGCCCGCGCGGCCGGCATCGTACAGTGGCCTCTCGTGACCCAGACCACCCCCGCCCCGCCGCCCGCTCCGTCCCTCGACCGCCTCCGCGAGGCGGCCCCGTACCTGTCCCGGTGGCTGGCCACCCAGGTGGAGACGCGGCACGTGCCCGGCGCCCAGGTGGCCGTGCGGCTCGGCGACGAGCTGGTGCTCTCCGCCGCGTTCGGGGTGGCCGACGAGGCCACCGGGGCGGAGCTGACCACCGGCCACCTGTTCCGCGTGGCCAGCCATTCCAAGACCTTCACGGCCGTCGCCGTGCTGCGCCTGGTCGCCACCGGTCGTCTGCGCCTGGACGACACCGTGGCCGAACGACTGCCCGACTGTGCCGACACCCCGCTGGCCCGGGTCACCGTCCGCGAGCTGCTCTCGCACACCTCCGGCGCCATCCGCGACGGGGTGGACGCGGACCACTGGCAGCTCGACGGCCCCTTCCCGGACGCCGACGCCCTGCGCGCGATCGTCCGGGACCACGGCGCCACCTACGCCCCGCAGGAGCGCTTCAAGTATTCGAACATCGGGTACGGCCTGCTCGGGGCGATCATCGAGGCAGTCACGGGCCGCGGCTACGCCGAGCACGTCACGGAGGACATCCTCGTCCCGCTCGGCCTCACCGACACCCGCCCCGAGATCGACGACGACGCGGCGGGCCGGGCCGTCGTCGGCCACACCCGGGCCCACGGCCGTGGGCGTCGGGTGAGCGTGGCACCGACCGCCACCGGCGCGCTGGCCGCGGCCACCGGCTTCGTCTCCACGGCGGAGGAGCTCAGCCGCTTCTTCTCCGCTCTCGCACTGGATCGGCGTGAGCTGCTGGACGAGCACGCGCTGCGCCTGATGCACCGGGCCGAGGCCTCCTTCCCGCGGGGGGGCCGGGACGGGCACCTACGGGCTCGGCCTGATCGGGATCAGCGTGGGCGGACGACGGCTCGTGGGCCACTCCGGCGGCTTCCCCGGGCAGATCACCCGGACCCTGGTGGACCCGGTGACCGGTCTGACCGTCAGCGTGCTCACCAACGCCGTGGACGGTCCGGCGGACGCGCTCGCGGTGGGCCTCGTCGAGCTCATCGACCTGCTCGCCCAGGACGCCGCCGACGGGCAGGCGCTGCCCACCGGTGTCACGACCGACGACCTCGACCGGCTGACCGGCCGCTACGTCTCCCTGTGGGGCGAGACGGACGTGGTTCGCGCCGGCGAGCGCCTCGTGCTGATCGACCCCGGCACGCCCGGCCCCCGGGACAGGATGCACGAGCTGCGAGCGCTGGACGCCACCACGTTCCTGCCCGAGGACGAGGATGGCTTCGGCGCGTCGGGGGAGCGCATCCCGTTCGACCTCGGCGACGACGGCCGGGTGGTGAGGATGCGCGTGTCCGGGGTGAGCAGCTGGCCCGAAGAGGACTACCTCGCCCGGCGTGGCGACGCGTGGGGTCACCGCTCGGCCGCCGGCCGTGGGGTGACCGGGCGGGACTGAGCCGCCGCCTGCGGGCGGGCGGCCTCAGTCGAGGCCGGGGCGGCGGCGCGTGCGCTTCACCTCGGAGCGACGGTGTTTGGCCTCCAGGCGGCGCCGCCGAGAGCCGCGCGTCGGCTTGGTAGCCCGCCGCGGCGTCGGCGGGGCCAGGGCCTCGCGCAGCAGCGCCGCGAGCCGCTCGCGGGCGGCCACCCGGTTGCGCCGCTGGGCCCGGTGCTCCGCCACGCTGACGGTGAGCACCGTGCCGGCCAGCCGGGGCGCCAGCCGTGCGAGGACGCGGGCGCGCTGGACGTCGTCGAGGGCGGAGGTGGCCGCCAGGTCCAGACTGAGCTGGACCCGCGAGTCCGCCGTGTTCACGCCTTGACCGCCCGGGCCGGAGGCGTGGGAGAAGCGCTCGACGAGTTCGCCCGCGGGGATGACCAGCCCGCGGGGTGCGCCGGGGCCGGGGGTGACGCGCACGTCGCCGGGGCGGGGCTCAGCCACGGGGCGCCGCCGTCCGTGGTCCGCGCAGGTCCGCGAGTGCGACGAGGAGCGCGAGCGCCATGCACCCCGCCACCAGGGTGAAGGCGGCCATGAACGCCCCGTCCCAGTCGGCACCGGAGGCGACGCCCAGGAACACCCCCACGATCACGGCGGTGCCGACGGCCGTGCCGACGCGCTGGCCGGTCTGCAGGACGCCGCCGGCCGTGCCGGAGTGCCGCGGCGGGACCTCGGCCAGGCTGAGGGTCTGGTTGGGGGAGACCACCAGCCCCTGCCCGGCACCCAAGATGGCGAGGGTGAGCAGCAGCCACCACGGACTCAGGCCGAACTCCCGGTTGGCCCACGCCACCCCGATGGAGCCCACGACGGCGAGCAGCGCCAGCGCGATGCCGAGGACGACGATCTTCCGGCCCGTGCGCAGCACCACGCGCCCGGCCACGGTGGACATCACGCTCGACATGACCGCCGAAGGCAGGCCGATGAGCGCGGCGTGCAGCGCCGGGTAGCCCAGCCCGTTCTGCATGAACATGGCGATCACGACGAACATGCTGGTCGAGCCGGTGAAGTAGATGGCGATCAGCAGGGCGCCGCACGCGAAGCTGCGGGTCTGGAACAGGCGCAGGTCCACCATCGGGGCGCGGCCCCGTCGGGCGTAGCGGGCCTCCCAGCGTGTCCAGAGGGCGGTCAGGCCGATGCCGACGGGCACGAGCACGAACCGCCACGGCCCGAGCTCACGGTCCAGGAACGGGAGCATGACGGCCACGAGGGCGCCCGCCAGCAGGACGACGCCGACCGGGTCCAGGTCCGGACGCCCCGTCCGCACGGGGGCGGTGCGCGGCAGCCACTGGCGGGCCACGACCAGGGCGCCGAGGGCGATGGGCACGTTCACCAGGAAGGTCGCGCGCCAGCCGAGGTCGCCGCCGAGCCACGCGATGAGCCCGCCGCTGAGCAGCGGCCCCACCGCCACGGACACCCCGACGACGGCGCCGAGCGCCCCGAACGCCCGGGCGCGGGAGGCGCCGGAGAATTCGCCCTGGATGAAGCCGGTGACCTGCGGGTTGAGCAGGCCCGCGCCCACGCCCATGACCAGGCGCGCGAGCACGAGCAGGACGCCCGTGGGCGCCAGGCCGGACAGGAGCGCACCGAGCGCGAACACGCCGAGGCCCACCATGAACAGCCGGCGGCGGCCGAAGAGGTCACCCGCCCGGCCCGCCGGCACGAGCACCATGCCGAACACGAGGGTGTAGCCGGAGATGGCCCACTGCAGCTCCGCGTCGCTGGCGTCCAGGCCCCGCTGCAGGGCGGGCAGGGCCACGTTGATGCTGGACACGGCCAGCAGGGACATGAAGATCGGGATGAGGAGCACCGCGAGGATGCGCTGCTGGTGCGGGGTGAAGACCGAGGACGCGGCGCCGTCGGACGGACGCGGGGCGACGGGCAATGCGGTCTCCTTCTCGGGGGTGTCTCGGGCGCTCTCCAGGATCGGCCCTCGTCCCGCATCGTGCCAGGTCCCAGGGTCCTCGGCCCGGTGCGGCGCACGGGGGCCATGACCGCGGCCGACGCGCTGCCGCCCCTCACTTCGCGTCCGCGTATGACCCCACGCTGGAGACGGTGAGCGGGAAGTCCACGGGGGCGGGACCGAACAGCAGGCGGCCGGCGGCGCTCGCGGACTCCGCCACGACTGTCCGCACGGCCTCGGCCTCCGCGGCCGGGCCGTGCAAGACGACCTCGTCGTGGACGAAGAACACGAGTTCCGTGTGCATGCCGGCCGAGCGCAGTCGACGGCGGATCTCGCCCATCCAGCACAGCGCCCACTCGGCTGCGGTGCCCTGCACCACGAAGTTCCGGGTGAAGCGGCCCTGGGAGCGTCGCCGTCGCCGGGCCGCGGACTCGGCGGCCTGGGTGCCGACGTCGGACACGGACTCCTGCCACTTCCGCCCCGGTGCGGGGGACCAGCGGCCCAGCCACGTGGACACCTGGCCGCCTCCCTCGCCGACGGAGGCCGCCCGCTCGAGCAGGCCGATCGCCCGCGGGTAGAGCCGGCGCAGGTGCGGCATGAGCGCCGCGGAGTCGCCCGTCGTCGAGCCGTACATCGCACCCAGCAGGGCGACCTTCGCGCGACCGCGGTCGGCCAGCGCGGTGCCGGCCGCCCGGCCCTGCTCCGCCACCTCCCGGTACAGGTCGGGCGTGGTCCCGGCACGGGCCAGCGCCTCGTCGGCGGCCATCGCGGCGAGGATGCGCGGCTCCACCTGGGAGGCGTCGGCCACGGTCAGCGTCCACCCGGGGTCCGCGCGGACGGCGTCGCGCACCCCGGCCGGGATCTGCATGGCCCCACCGCCGTGGGCGGCCCACCGCCCGGTCACCACGCCGCCGACCAGGTAGGCGGCGTGGAACCGGCCGTCGTCGCCGATCCACTGGTCCAGCCAGTGCCAGCCGTTGGCCGTCCACAGCCGGGCCAGGGCCTTGTACTCCAGCAGCGGCGCGAGCAGCGCGGCCCGCGCCTCGCGTTCCGCGCCGCCGGCGTCGATCCAGTGCTTCAGGTCCCACTGCCGCGTGGACTCCACGGCCACGCCTGCCGTCTGCAGCGCCCGCAGCAGGCTGGGCTGCGAGTCGGGGCTCAGCCCGGGGGAGCCCAGGACGTCGGCGATGCGTTCGGCCAGGGCCTGCAGGCGGGCGGGACGCTCGCCCTGTGCAGGCCGGGGGCCGAGCTGCTCGGTGAGGAGCGCCTCGTGCACGCCCCTGTCCCACGGCAGACCCGCCGCCCGGATCTCCGCGGCCACGAGTGCGCCCTGCGACTCCGCCGCCGCGAGCAGCCGCAGCCGGTGCGGGTGGGCCGAGCCCTCGACGGCGGCCCGCTGCGCGGCCAGCTCGGCCGCGAGCACGGTGACGTCCGGAGCAGGGCCGGTCTCGTCCGGCAGGTCGAAGAAGGACTCCTGACCGGCGGGCACCCGCGCGGGGCGCTCGGGCTCCGTGGGGTCGGCGACCTCGAGCTGCGCCACGGGCGTGTAACGCACCCCGCTGCCCGGCGCCGTCGCCGCGTGCCGCAGGATCCGCTGGACGAGGGCCAAATCCCAGCACCGATCCACCCGCACTCCCGCCGCCAGCCAGGCGGCGTACTCCGTCCCGACGTCGGCGAGCACCCAGCGGACCGTGCTCGGGTCCACGCCAAGGCGGGCGGGCAGACCGGCCACGAGCCCGGCCACGGACCCGGCGGGGCAGGATCCCAGGGGAGTGGCGTCGTCCCCGTCCACGGCCCACCAGGCGCCGGGGCTGCCGACGGAGGCGGGGGCGGGGCCCAGGACGACGAACATGGTCCTCATTCTGCCCCGCCGCCTCACCGTGGGCGGGGCGAGGGGCTGTGCGACTTGCACGCTCGCCGAGCGAAGAACACACTGTGCGGACGCACCGGCGCGCAGCGGGCCGTCGGGCGCCACCCAGAGAGGACCCACCATGACAGCGACCCGGTCCGGCGGCGCCGCGACGTCTCGCCTCAACGCCAAGGTGGTCGGCATCTCGGTCGCCGCCGCGCTCGGCGGTTTCCTGTTCGGCTTCGACACCTCTGTCATCAACGGCGCCGTGGACGCCCTCGCCGGGGAGTTCGGCCTCGGCGCCGGTCTCACGGGTTTCGCCGTCTCCTCGGCGCTGATCGGCTGCGCACTCGGCGCCTGGTTCGCCGGGCCGATCGCCAACCGCCGCGGCCGCGTGCCCGTGATGGTGATCGCCGCGATGCTGTTCCTGGTCTCTGCCATCGGCTCGGGTCTGGCGTTCGGCGTGGTCGACCTGATCGTCTGGCGCATGGTCGGCGGCCTGGGCGTGGGCGCCGCGTCCGTGATCGCTCCGGCGTACATCGCGGAGGTCAGCCCGGCCCATGTGCGCGGTCGCCTCGGCTCGCTCCAGCAGCTGGCGATCGTCCTGGGCATCTTCGCCGCGCTCCTCACGGGCGCGCTCTTCGCGACGATGGCCGGGGGAGCGGCGCAGCCGTTCTGGCTCGGCGTCGACGCCTGGCGCTGGATGTTCCTGGCCGAGGCCGTCCCGGCGGTGCTGTACGGCCTGTTCGCCCTGAAGCTGCCGGAGTCCCCGCGCTACCTGGTCGCCCGCGGCCGCACGGACGAGGCGGCCGAGGTCCTGCACGAGTTCACCGGTGTGGACCGGGTGAACCTGATGATCGAGGACATCCGGCGCTCGCTGGACTCGGAGCGCCGCGAGTCGCTGGCGGACCTGCGTGGACCGGCGGCGGGCCTGCAGCCGATCGTGTGGATCGGCATCCTGCTCTCCGTCTTCCAGCAGGCCGTGGGCATCAACGTGATCTTCTACTACTCCACCACCCTGTGGCGTTCGGTGGGCTTCGGGGAGTCGGACGCCCTCACGGTCACCGTGATCACCTCGGTCACGAACATCGCCGTCACCCTCATCGCGATCGCCCTGGTGGACCGCGTCGGCCGTCGCCCCATGCTGATCGCCGGCTCCGCCGGCATGACGGTCAGCCTCGGCCTGATGGCACTGGCCTTCTCCTTCGCGCAGACCGGCGGCGCCGAGTCCGTCTCCCTGCCGCAGCCGTGGTCCACGGTGGCGCTGGTGGCCGCGAACGCCTTCGTGGTGTTCTTCGGCGCCACCTGGGGTCCGCTGGTCTGGGTGCTGCTGGGCGAGATGTTCCCGAACCGCATCCGCGCCGGCGCGCTCGCCGTGGCCGCCGCCGCGCAGTGGGCGGCGAACTTCACCGTCTCCACCACGTTCCCGTGGCTGGCGGACATCGGCCTGACCCTCGCCTACGGCCTGTACGCGGTCATGGCGGCGCTGTCCCTGGCCTTCGTGGCGGCCTTCGTCCCCGAGACCAAGGGCAAGACGCTCGAGGAGATGAGCGACGTCGTCGTGCGCTCCCCGGGGCAGCGGCGCGCGGTGCGCGCCGAGGCCGAGCGGGGCCTGCGCGGCTGACACCGCCCGTCCCGACGACGGCCCCCTCCCAGAGCTTCTGACAGGGAGGGGGCCGTGGTGTGTGCGGGGCGGGTCAGCCGGCGTCGGCGCCGGTGGCGACCTCCTCGTCGTCGCGGTGATCCAGGCCCTCGTCCTCGGAGTCCTCGATGAGACGGTCCCCGGCGATCTTGTCGACGATCAGCGCGATGGCGGCGTCACCGGTCACGTTGGTGGCGGTGCCGAAGGAGTCGATGGCGATGTACGTGGCGACCATGAGCGCGACCTGCGGCTCGGTGAAGCCGAGCATCGAGGACAGCAGGCCCGAGGCCGCCACGATCGCGCCGCCGGGCACGCCGGGCGCCGCGACCATGGTGACGCCCAGCATGAAGATGAAGCCCACGAACACCGGGATGTCGATCGACTGGCCCGAGAGGAACAGCACCGCGATGGAGAACGAGACGATCTTCACCGTGGAGCCGGCCAGGTGGATCGTCGCGCACAGCGGCACGACGAACGAGGCGATCGGCCGGCGCACGCCGAGCAGCAGGGTCTGGCGCAGGGTCACCGGGATGGACGCCGCCGAGGACGAGGTGCCCAAGGCCGTCGCGTAGGCCGGCAGCATCGTCTTCAGGGCCGTGAACGGGTTGCGGCTCGCGATCGCGCCCGCGACGACGTACTGGACGAGCAGCAGCACCACGGTGAGGCCGAAGACCAGCAGGATCACGCCGAGGAACGTGGTGATGACCTTGAAGACCTCGCCGGCGGCGGTCATGTTCAGGAACACGCCGAAGATGTAGACGGGCAGCAGCGGCACGATCAGGCCCATGACGACCCGCTCGATGATGGATCGCAGCTGGTCGAAGCCCTCGTGCAGGGCGCCGCGCGGCAGCGTCGTCAGGCCGATGCCGAGCACGAACGCGAGCAGCAGGGCCGTCATCACGCCGAAGGGCGGGTCCATCTGCACCTCGAACAGCGGGCCGAGCAGCGCGTCCTCGGGGTTGGCCATCGCCTCGAAGGACCCGGGCGTGAGGATCAGCGGGAAGACGAGCAGGCAGACCAGCAGGGCGCCGAAGCCGCCGACCAGGGTGGAGCCGTAGGCGATGCCGCCGGTCAGGGCCAGCAGCTTCCCCGCGCCCCGGCCGATGTCGCCGATCGCGGGGGCGACGAGCGCCAGGATCAGCACCGGGACGATGAAACCCAGGAAGTTCGAGAACAGCCCGTTGAAGGTGGCGAAGGCCTGCACGAGCCAGGTCGGCGCGACCAGGCCGACGAGGACGCCGGCCACGATCGCGACGAGGATGCGGGGCAGCAGGCCGACGCGGCGGCGGGGCACGGCGACGGCGCCCCCGGAGTCGGGGCCGGACGCGTCGAGGGCATCGGAGTGGGAGCGAGACATGGCCGACACGCTAGCGCAGGCCGTCCTGCCCGTCGCCCGGTCGGTAGGCCATCCTTGGCGGTGCCGGTGACCCCCTTCGTGGCGCAGAACACAGGGAGCGCCACCATCTCGGGGAGCGTGCAAGAGCACGCCCGACCCACCCGGACCGAAGGAGACGACGATGACGGTCCTGCCCCGCCCCGCAGACGCCCGGGCCGCCCAGGGGTGCGCTGCCGGCGTGGAGGCCGCATGAGCGAGTTCCTCGCCTCACGCTGGCCCGACATCCTCTTCCGGGCGTGGCAGCACGGGTGGCTCGTGCTGCAGGCGCTGGCCATCGCCACCGTGCTCGCCATCGCGCTGGCCGTGATCGCCACGCGGATCAAGGCCCTGACCCCGATCGCGAACGCCTTCACGGCCGTCGGGCTGACCCTGCCCTCCTTCGCGCTCATCGGCGTCCTGATCCCCCTGGTGGGCATCGGGACCGTCCCCGCCGTCGTGGTGGTGGTCTTCTATGCCCTGCTGCCCATCCTCCGCAACGCGCTCGTGGGTCTGCGCGGCGTGGACCCGGAGGTGCTGGAGGCCGCCCGGGGGATGGGCATGGGGCCGGTGGCGCTGTTCACCCGGGTGCGTCTCCCGCTGGCCTGGCCCGTGATCCTCACCGGCATCCGGGTCGCGGGCCAGCTCGGCATGGGCGTGGCCGCGGTCGCGGCCTACGTCCTGGGGCCCGGACTGGGCTCGTACATCTTCACGGGGCTGGTCTCCCTGGGCGGCGCCAACGCGTTGAACTACGCCCTCGTGGGCACCCTCGGCATCGTCGTCGTCGCCCTCGTCCTGGACGGGCTGCTCGTGCTGCTCGGCCGGCTCACCATCTCGAAGGGACTGCGCGCATGAGCACCGCCCGTGACACCGGGGCCGAGATCCGTCTCGAGTCCCTGACGAAGCTCTATCCGGGGCAGGACCGCCCCGCCGTGGACGCCCTGGACCTCATCATCCCCGCGGGGGAGACGGTGGTGTTCGTCGGCCCGTCCGGCTGTGGCAAGACCACCTCGCTGAAGATGATCAACCGCCTCATCGAGCCCACCTCCGGGCGGATCCTGATCGGTGGGGAGGACATCACACGCCGTGACCCCACCCGGCTGCGCCGTCAGATCGGCTACGTCGTGCAGGGCGGCGGCATGATGCCCCACCTGTCCGTCGCCGAGAACGTCGGCCTGGTGCCGCGCCTGCTCAAGTGGGACCGCCGGCGCATCGCCGACCGTGTGGACGAGCTGCTCGACCTCGTCGGCCTGGACCCGGCGATCTACCGAGACCGTTTCCCGCGCGAGCTGTCCGGCGGGCAGCAGCAGCGCGTCGGCGTGGCCCGGGGCCTCGCGGCGGATCCTCCCGTGCTGCTCATGGACGAGCCCTTCGGCGCCGTGGACCCCCTCACCCGCGAGCGCCTGCAGCAGGAGATGCTCGACATCCAGGCCAGGGTGGGCAAGACCATCGTGATGGTCACCCACGACGTGGATGAGGCCGTGCTCCTGGGCGACCGGATCCTGGTGCTCGAACCCGGCGCGCACGTGGCCCAGTACGCCACCCCCGAAGAGGTCCTGGCTCGGCCGGCCACCGAGTTCGTGGCCGATTTCGTGGGGTCGGGAGCGGGGCTCAAGCGGCTGGGGCTGCGGTCGGTCGACTCGCTGCCGCTGCGCCCGATCGCACCGCACCCGACGGGCACGCGGCCGGGCGGGCCCGTGCTCGACGCGGCCACCCCGATCAGCGAGGCCCTCGCCGCGCTGGTCATGGCCCCGGGGGAGGAGATCGCCGTGGTCCGTGGTGGCACGGTCATCGGTCTGCTCGACTATCCGACACTGCGCGCGCACGCCCGCGCCGGCGACGAGCAGGCTCGGCCATGATCGCCCGGCTGCGTGCGGCCTCCGCCGAGGACCGCCTGCTCCTGATCGGCCTGCCGCTGCTGGTGGCCGCCCTGCTGATCGGGTGGACCGTCTGGGTGCGCGGAGCCGCCCT
Organism: Micrococcus sp. CS26; assembly: GCF_055522295.1. Lineage (NCBI taxonomy): Bacteria > Bacillati > Actinomycetota > Actinomycetes > Micrococcales > Micrococcaceae > Micrococcus > Micrococcus sp. CS26. The sequence goes on along the minus strand of NZ_JBVFVY010000011.1, from coordinate 42,503 downwards.
CGACGACGTCGAGGCCCGGCTGCTGACCTGGCCCACCGTCCTGCGCCTCACCGCCGAGCACCTGGCCCTCGTCGGCGTGTCCACTATTCTGGTCGTGGCGACGGCCGTCCCGCTCGGCGTGCTGCTGAGCCGCCCCGCCGCCCGGCGGTTCACCCCCGTCGCCATGGGGCTGGCCAACGCCGGCCAGGCCGCTCCCGTGATCGGCGTGATCGTCCTGCTCGCCATGGTGTGGGGGTTCGGCTTCCGGGTCGCCGTCCTGGCCCTGTCCCTCTACGCGTTCCTGCCCGTGCTGGCCAACACCCTGGCCGGGCTACGGGGCGTCGACCCCACCGTCGTCGAGGCGGCCCGCGGCATGGGCATGTCGCCGCTGCAGACCCTGCTCCGGGTGGAGCTGCCCTTGGCCCTGCCCGTGATCATGGCGGGTCTGCGGACCGCCCTGGTGCTGCTGGTGGGCACCGGGGCGTTCGCGACGTTCATCGACGCCGGCGGCCTCGGCCTGCTCATCCAGACCGGGATCGTCCTGTTCCGCTTCCCGCTGCTCGTCTCGGGGGCGATCCTCGTGGCCGCCCTCGCCCTGATGATCGAGTGGATCGGCCGCCTCGTCGAGACGCTGGCCACGCCGAGGGGGCTCGCATGACCACCCCGCGCGCGACCCTCCCGTCCCGCCGCCGCGGCCGGACCCCCGCTCGTGCCGCGCTCGCCGCGCTCGGCCTGGCGGCCTCCCTGGTCCTGTCCGGGTGCGGGCTGAGCACCGCCGGCGGCTACCTGCCCTCGGGCACGCCCGCCGGCGACGTCGCCGGGATCGACCTCGAGGGCGCCCACGTGGCGGTGGGCTCCAAGAACTTCAACGAGGGCGTCGTGCTCGGCAAGATCACCGCGATCCTGCTGCGCTCCGCGGGGGCCGACGTCGAGGATCTGACCAACATGCCGGGTTCGCTCAGTGCGCGCCAGGCCCAGGTCGCAGGCGTCGTGGACGTCGAGTGGGACTACACGGGGACGGCCTGGATCACGTACCTGGGCCACACCGATCCGATCCCGGACGCCCAGGCGCAGTGGGCCGCGGTCCGGGACGAGGACGCGCAGCAGGGCCTGGTGTGGCTGCCGCCGGCCGAACTCGACAACACCTACACCTTCTCCGTGCGCCAGGACCGGGCGGAGGAGCTCGGCCTGGAGACCCTCGCGGACATCAAGGACCTCCCCACGGAGGACCAGTCCTTCTGCGTGAGCGCCGAATTCGCCGCCCGCAACGACGGGTTCCTGCCCATGCTCGAGGCCTACGGGATCGAACGGCCCACCGGATCCCGGCTGCGCCAGATGGACATCGGGGCGGTGTTCGCCGCGGTGGCGGACGGGTCGTGCACCTTCGGGGAGGCGTACGCCACGGACGGGCGGATCGCCGCGCTGGACCTGACGACCCTGCAGGACCCGCTGAGCTTCTTCCCGAAGTACAACGCGGCCCCCATCGTGCGCGAGGAGGTCCTGGCCGAGCACCCCGAGATCGCCGACCTGCTGGCGCCCGTGACCGCGCGCCTGGACAACGCGACGGCCGCGCGCCTGAACGCCCGGGTGGACGTCGACGGCGAGGAGCCCACCCAGGTCGCGTGGGACTGGCTCCGCGAGGAGGGCCTGATCACCGACTGACGGTCCGCCGACGCCGCCGGCACGGCGGATCAGGCAGCCGTCAGCGTGCGCGAGTAGACCGTCCGGCCGACGGCGTTGATCAGACGCACCCGGAACTCGCGGCCGTCCTCGGGGATCTCGACGTGGCCGAAGTACTGGTGCTCGCCGGAGCGCGGCGAGCCCATGACCGGCCCGTGCGCCTCGAAGTCCAGGCGCGGGCCGAAGGTGCCGTCCAGCGTGTTCGGGCCGGACGATCCGGCGTTGATGGGGCCGGCCACGAACTCCCAGAACGGCTCGAAGTCGGTGAACGCCGCGCGCAGCCCGCGGATGAGCCACTGCAGCTGTTCCTCGCCCAGGATCGGGGTCTCGTGGGTCTCGAGACGCTGGGTGTTCTCGCCCTTGTGGGTGCGCATGTCCAGGGCGAACACGTCGAGCGTCGCGCCGCGGGGGATCCTGCGGTGGATGCGGGTGGGCGCGAGGCCGGAGCCGCGGTGCAGGGCCGTGGAGTCGGCGATCGGCATGTACTCCTGCCACGCTCGCCGGGCGCCGTCGTGAAGCGGGCCACGGCCGACTCGCCCAGGCGGCCGGCCTCGTCCTCGAACGCGTACGTCACCTCGAAGCGGGCGCCGGAGGGCAGCGTGTCCGCGAGGATCTTCGCGGTGTGGTCGGCGGCCCCGTCGACCCAGCCGGAGCGCAGGGTCAGCCCGCGAGCGAAGCGGCCGCGCAGCACCAGCCCGTCCTCGTCGACCGCGCGCAGCGTGGCGTGCAGGCGCGAACGGCCGGACTCGGCCAGGCCCCCGGGTGTGTGGCCTCGGGCTGACCCCCGGGTGAACGTCCGACGCCGGCCCCCGGCGGCATCGGGGTCGACCGGCCCGGGGCCGCTCAGCGCAGGGCGGTGACCGTCCGGACGGCGTCGACGATCGCGTCCGCCGCGGCGTCGAGCAGCGGGGCGTCGGCGTCCGGGCCGAACGTGCAGCGCAGGGCCGTGCGGGCCTCGTCCTCGCTGAGGCCCAGCGCGAGCAGGGCCGGGGACGGCTCGGCGTCGTGGGCCGAGCACGCGGACCCCGCCGAGGCCAGCACGCCCCGGCGGGCCGCCTCCTCCAGCACCGACTCGCCGTTCACGCCGGGCAGCACGAACGAGGCGTGACGCGGCAGCCGCCGCGCGGGATGGCCGGTCAGCCGCGCGTCGGGCACGAGCGCCCGGACGCCGTCGAGCACGCGCGCCGCGAACCGGTCCCGCAGCCCGGACCACGCGTCCGCGGCCGCGGTGCGCTCCGCCTCGGCCTCCTCGAAGGCCGCCGCGAACCCGGCGGCACCGGCCACGTTCTGCGTCCCGGACCGCCGGCCCCGCTCCTGGCCGCCGCCGGGCACGAGCGGTTCCAGGGCGTGACCCGGGCGCACCCACAGCGCGCCGACCCCCTTGGGCCCGCCGACCTTGTGCCCGGACAGCGCCACCAGATCCGCCCCGAGGGCGCGCACGTCCACCGGGATCTGCCCCGCGGCCTGCACCGCGTCCACGTGCAGCGGCACGCCCGCCTCCCGGGCGACGGCGGCCAGCTCGGCCACCGGCTGCACCGTGCCCACCTCGTTGTGGGCCAGGTGCACGCTGACCAGCGCGGTGTCCGGGCGCAGGCGGGCGGCGAGGTCGTCCGCCGAGGTCAGGCCGTCACGGTCCAGCGCGAGGTGCTCGACCTCGACGCCGTGCAGCCGGGCCAGCTGGTCACAGGACTGCCGCACCGCGCTGTGCTCGATCCCCGTGGTCAGCACGTGGCCCGCCGGGCGTCCGGCGAGGATCCGGGCGCGCACCGTGCCGAGCACGGCGAGCGCGTCGGCCTCCGTGCCGCCCGAGGTGAACACGACCTGCCCGGCCCGGGCGCCGATCGCGCGGGCCACCCGCGCGCGGGCGTCCTCGAGCAGGGCCGCCGCCGCCCGGCCGGCCTCGTGCGCCGAGGACGGGTTGCCGTAGACGCCGGTGAGGGCGGGCCACATCGCCTCCAGCGCGCTGCGCCGGACGGGCGCGGTGGCCGCGTGGTCCAGGTCGAGGGTGGTGCTCATCGGCGCGGCGAGCCCTCCTCGACCACGGCGTCCAGGCCCAGGTCCAGGGACTGGACGGTATGGGTCAGTGCTCCCACCGAGATCACGTCCACGCCCGTGGCCGCGATCGCCCCGATCGTCTCGAGGCTCACCCCGCCGGAGGCCTCGACGACGGCGCGGCCCGCCACGAGCTCGACGCCGGCCCGCAGCTCGGCCGGCGAGAAGTTGTCCAGCATGATCGTGTCGACCCCGGCGGCGAGCACCGCCGGGATCTGCTCGAGCCGGTCGACCTCCACCTCCACGTGGGTGGTGTGCGGCAGGCGGGCCATCCCGGCGCGCAGGGCCGCGGTGAGGGCCTCGCCCGGGTCGCCGGCACCGCCGAACCCCAGCGCGGCCAGGTGGTTGTCCTTGAGCATCACGGCATCCGAGAGGCTGAAGCGGTGGTTGTGCCCGCCTCCGTCCCGCACCGCCTGCCGTTCGAGCACGCGCAGACCCGGGGTGGTCTTGCGGGTGTCCACCACCCGCGCGTGCCCGCCGCCGGCGCGCACGGCGGCCACGTGGGCGGCCGTCGTCGTGGCGATCCCGGACAGGCGCTGGACGAGGTTCAGCGCCACGCGCTCGGCGCGCAGCACCGAGCGGGCGGGGCCCGCGACCTCGGCGACGACGGCGCCGGGGGACAGGTCGGCGCCGTCGGCCAGGTGCAGGGTGACGGACACGGCCGGGTCGACGAGCCGGAAGGCGGCCTCGAGGGCGTTCGTGCCGGAGAGCACCCCGGCCTCGCGGGCCACCACGCGCGCGGTGATCCGGGCCTGCTCCGGGACGAAGGCCTCCGAGGAGACGTCACCCCAGGGCGCGTCCTCGGCGAGCGCTGCGGCCACGATCCGCTCCACGTCCGGCCGCGGGGCCGGTGTCGTCGGGGCGCGGTCGGCCGGGGTCACGTCCCAGCCCCGGCGGACTGCGCGGCCGACTGCTTCGGCGCGACGGCCAGCATCCGCTCGAGCGCGGTGCGGGCCGGGTCGGCCACGGACGCGGGCACGGTGATCCGGTTGACCACGCGGCCGGCCACGAGCTCCTCGAGCACCCACGCGAGGTAACCGGGGTGGATGCGGTACATCGTGGAGCACGGGCAGATCACGGGATCGAGGCAGAAGATCGTGTGTTCGGGGTGCTGGGCCGCCAGGCGCTGCACGAGGTTGATCTCAGTGCCGATCGCGAAGGTCGAGCCGGCCGGCGCCGCCTGGATGGCCTTGACGATGAAGTCGGTGGACCCGGAGGAGTCCGCGGCCTCCACCACGGGCAGGGGGCACTCGGGGTGCACGATCACCTGGACGTCCGGGTGCTCGGCGCGGGCCTGCTCGATCTGCGCCACGGTGAAGCGGCGGTGCACCGAGCAGAAGCCGTGCCACAGCAGGACCTTCGCGTCCCGCAGGGCGTCCTCGGAGTTCCCGCCCAGCGGCAGGCGGGGGTTCCACGTCGGCATCTGCTCGAGTGGGATCCCCCTGGCGCGGCCCGTGTTCCGGCCCAGGTGCTGGTCCGGGAAGAACAGGACGCGTTGGGCACGCTCGAACGCCCAGTCCAGCACGGCCGAGGCGTTGGAGGACGTGCACACGATGCCGCCGCGCTCGCCGACGAAGCCCTTGAGGGCCGCGGAGGAGTTCATGTAGGTCACGGGCAGCAGGGGCACGCGCCCGTCGTCGTCCGGCTCGGTGCCGTAGACCGCCTCGAGCTGCTCCCACGCATCCTCGACCGAGTCCAGGTCGGCCATGTCCGCCATGGAGCAGCCGGCGGCGAGGTTGGGCAGGATGACGGCCTGGTCCGGGGTGGAGAGCAGGTCCGCGGTCTCCGCCATGAAGTGCACGCCGCAGAACACGATCGCCTCCGCCTCGGGCCGGCCCTGGGAGGCCCGCGCGAGCTGGAAGGAGTCGCCCACGAAGTCGGCGTGCTGGACGACCTCGTCGCGCTGGTAGAAGTGGCCCAGCACGACGACGCGTTCGCCGAGCGTCTGCCGCGCCGCGCTGATCCGGGCGTGGAGCTCCTCGTCCGAGGCCCGCTGGTACTCCTCGGGGATGCGGCCCTGCACGGGGGCGTCGGCCGGGACGGCGTCGTCCTGCGATGCGCCGGGGCCGTAGGCGGGCAGGCCGGCGTCGAACGCCCAGGGGCCGCGGGTCAGGTCGGGGGAGCACGAGGAGCCGCGCGCGGCGTCCTTGTCGATCAGGGTCAGGGTGCGGGCCACCGAGGCGGTGGTCCCGGTCGGGGTGGTCATGGGTGACTCCTGGGTCGGGGCTGGTGGGTCAGCGGCGGGCGTCCGGCCCGGCGGGATCGGGGTCGGTCCCGGGCCCGGCGGGCCGGTACCGGTAGAGCTTGGGCGGGCGGTGCGGGGTGCCGCCGCGGACCTCGCCGGTCTCCTCGAGGGTCCCGGCGGCGAGGGTGGCGCGGCGGAAGTTGGCGGCGTCGAGGCCGCGGCCGAGGACGGCCTCGTGCACGGCGCGCAGCTCGGCGAGGGTGAAGGAGGGCCCCAGCAGCGCGTGCCCGACGCCGGCTCGCGGCAGGTCCGCGCGCAGGCGCGCCACGGCCGCCGCCAGGATCTGCGCGTGGTCGAACGCCAGCGCGGGCGGCGCGTCGGCCCGGTGCCAGCGCACATGGACCCCGATGGGCAGCCCGGCCACGTCCGGGTCCGGGCTGGACGCCGGGGCGGCGCCGTCGTCGTCCAGGGCGGGGCTGAGCGCCCAGTGGGCCACCGTGAGGACGCGTCCGGTGGGGGAACGGTCCACGGCGCCGAACGCCGCCAGCTGCTCGAGGCGACGGACGGGACCGGGCACGCACTCGGCGGCCACGCGTGCGGCGACGTCGGCCAGCTCCTCGTCCGCGCCGAGCCACGCGCCCGGCAGCGCCCACCGGTCCAGGAACGGCTCGCGCATCCGCGGGACGAGGGCGACACAGAGGCGGGGCACGCCGTGCGGGTCCGGGCGCACGCCGAAGACGGCCGTGGACACGGCCACGCTGACGCGGGCCTCAGCGACCGGCATGGGACCTCCCGGGGCGGACTGGCGGGGCTGTTCTGGTCAGTATGACACTGTTCGCGCCCATCTCAGAGGGTCGAGATGACTGTAAGGCGGGGGAGGCGCCGGCGCGGTCCCGCGCTAGCCTGAGTCGGGTGAACACGACCGCCGCCGCCTCCGACCCGTCCGACGCCCCCCTGGCCTCCACCCGCATCGGGGAGGGCCCGCGCCGCGTCGCGTTCCTGCACGGCCTCATGGGCCGGGGCCGGAACTTCACCGGCCCGGCCAAGGAGCTGGGCGACGACTTCACGGTGGAGCTGATCGATCTGCCGGACCACGGCGCCTCGCCCTGGACGGACCGGGTGGACTACCGCGAGATCGCGGACCGGGTGGCCGCCCACCTGCGCGCCGGCCTCGCCGCCGACGGGCCGGTCCACCTGCTGGGCCACTCGATGGGCGGCAAGGTCGCGATGGTGCTCGCCCTGCGGCACCCGGAGCTCGTGGACCGGCTGATCGTGGAGGACATCTCCCCGCGGCTCTCACCGCAGGCCACGGACGAGTTCGTGCACCTGCTGGGCACCATGCTGCGCATGGACCTGGACGCGTACGACTCGCGGGCCGAGGCCGACGCGGCCATGGCCGAGCACGTCCACGACGCGCGGGTGCGCGGCTTCCTGCTGCAGAACCTGCGGCGCACGGCCGGCCACTTCGCATGGCAGCCCAACGTGGCCATGCTCTTCGAGCACCTGCGGGAGATCGGCTCGTTCCCGGACCCGGTGGTCCCCGAGGATCCGGAGCGCGTGTTCGACCATCCGGTCCTGTGGCTGGCCGGCGCCGAGTCGGACTACGTCCAGGACGAGGACGTGCCGCGGATGAAGGAGCTGTTCCCGCGCGTCGTGCGCGTGACCGTCCGTGACGCCGGCCACTGGCTGCACGCCGACCAGCCCGAGGCCTTCGTCTCCGCGGTGCGCACCTTCCTCACCGCCGACTGACGGGGCCCGTCGGAAGACGGAGCCAGCGTTGAGGCCCGCAGACGCGCCGCCACGTTCCGTGCGTAGCGGCGCGTCTGCGGGCCTCAGCGTGGGGCGCGGGTGGGGGCGGACCCGTCGGCCGCCGCATCAGTGGGCGGGCGCGGCCTTCTTTCCGCGCAGGCGTCCGACGAGCAGGACCACCCCGAGCGCGACCGAGCCCCAGAGCAGGCCCCACACAGCCGATGTCGCGGTGTCCGTGAGCCAGCCGAGGAACGCGCCGGCGGCGTGCGTGACGGGCTCGACGATCCCGTGCTGCACGGCGTAGGGCCACGGAACGCCCAGCGCGTCCAGCTCCACGAGGGCGATGTGGCCGCCCACCCAGAGCATCGCCACGGTGCCGATGACGGTCACCACGCGCAGCACGTGCGGCATGGCCTTGACCAGCCCGGCGCCGAATGAGCGGCCGCCGGAGGTCGAGGCGTTCTGGTGCAGGTGCAGGCCGACGTCGTCCATCTTCACGATCAGCCCCACGGCCCCATACACGCCCACGGTGATGAGGACGGCCACCACCGCCAGGACCGCCGCCTGCATCCAGAAGCCCAGGTCGGCCACCTCGTTCATGGAGATGACCATGATCTCCAGGGACAGGATGAAGTCCGTGGTGATGGCCCCGCGCACCACGGTGTCCTCGGCCTCCGGACCCCGCTCGACGGCGGGCTCCTCGTCGTCGGCATGCCCGTGGCCGGTGAGCTTGCCCCACACCTTGTGCGCGCCCTCGTAGGACAGGTAGGTGCCGCCGGCCAGCAGCAGCCACGGCAGGATCCAGGGGGCGAGCCAGTCGAGCAGCAGCAGGGCGGGCAGGATGAACACGAGCTTGTTGCGCAGGGAGCCCTTGGTGATCCGCCAGATCATCGGCAGCTCGCGGGCCGCGGCCGCGCCGGCCATGTACTGCGGGGTCACCGCGGCGTCGTCGACCACCACGCCCGCCGCCTTGGCCGCGGCGCGTCCCGCTCCGGCGGCCACGTCGTCCACGCTCGCGGCGGCGAGGCGGGCGAGGGCGGCGACGTCGTCGAGCAGGGCTACGAGTCCGACCATGGTTCCTCCTGGGGTGGGTCCGACGGGCGCGCCGGTGCGCGGGCAGGGCGCAGGTTGAGCATAGCGGCGAGGACGGACACGCACCGGCCCGGCCCCGTGGGGGACCGGGCCGGTGCGCGCGCGGCCGACGAGGCCGCCGGTGGGCTCAGGCGTCGTTCTCGGTGGTCTCCACAGGACGGGAGCCCAGGCGGCCGTCGATGCGGAGCAGGCCCGAGCCGTCGTCGCCGACGAGCTCGAGCTGGCCCACGATCTCGGAGACGGTGGCCTCCTCCTCGATCTGCTCGTCCAGGAACCAGTTCAGCAGCGGGCGCGAGTTGAGGTCGCCCGCGGACTCGGTGGCCCGGTACAGCTCGCGGATCGCCTCGGAGACCTTCTGCTCGTGCGCGAGCGCGGCCCGGAAGATCTCCAGGGCCGACAGGCCGGCCTGCACGGGCGGGGCCGGGATGGCGCCGATCGTCGGGAAGCTGTCCCGGTCGGCGACGTGGTCGATGAACTTGTTCGCGTGGACGATCTCCTCGTCCGCCTGGTGCCGCAGCCACGAGGCCATCCCGGACAGGTCCAGGTCGTCGGCGGCGATCGCGAGCTGGCGGTAGACCATGGACGCCTCGAACTCGAGGGTGATCTGGTCGTTGAACTTCTGCAGCAGGTCATCGGTGAGCTTCATGCCTCGAACTCTAGGCAGGCGGCCGGGGCGCGGTGAAGGCGCGCCCGCCCCGTGGCCGAGGCACGACGACGGCGGGCGGCCGGTTCCGCCGGATTCGGCGCCCCGCGGCCCCGGCCCTAGGCTGGGCGCCGTGTCCGAGACCCGCCGCGCCCGCCCGGGCGTCGACCCCGCGTCGACGCCGCCCTTCGACGTGCCGCGGGGCCCGGGGGGCCGGGACGCCCTCGTGCGCCGCCGCGTGTTCCGGACGCCCCTGCTGCGCCGCGTGGTCTACGCGGTGGTCTTCGAGCTGCTCGCCATCCTCTTCACCACCGTGATCCTGGCGGCGCTCGGCAACGGCGGTGGGCCCTCGCTCGCCGTGGCGGTCGTGTCCTCGACCGTGGCCCTGCTGTGGAACATCGTGTTCAACTCGGTGTTCGAGACCCTCGAACGCCGCCTCGGGATCACGGGCCGGCCCTGGTGGGTGCGCGTGGCCCACGCCGTCGGCTTCGAGGGCGGGCTGATCGTGTTCCTCGTGCCCGCGGTGGCGCTGATCCTCGGCGTCGGGCTGGGGGAGGCGTTCCTCATCGAGGCCGGCCTGCTCGTGTTCTTCCTCGTCTACGCCGCGGTGTACGCCTACGCGTTCGACTCGGTGTTCGGCCTGCCGGACTCGGCCGCCCGCGCCGAGGCCTGACCCGCCGATCGGATCAGGCGCGGCTCAACGGGACGCCGGCAGCCCCAGGAACGCGCGGATCGCCGGCATCTCGCGGCGCACCTGGTCCAGGCCGAGCTCGTGGGCGGCGGCCAGCTTGGCCACGGACCGCTCGCCGTTGGCGATGGGCATGGTCTCGGGCGCGAACAGATAGGCCCGTCCCTGCCGCTCCATCTCGAACAGGCGCTCGCGGGTCGCGTTGTACCGGCGCCAGCGCGTGAGCAGGGCGTCCGCGACGGCGGGGTAGCGCCGGAAGGTGCGCTGGTAGAACGAGGGGAACCGTTCGGGCCGTTTCACGTACCCGCGCTCCCGGGTCAGGACCACGAGGACCTTCTTGAACCCCGCGTCCTCCGCCGCGGTCAGGGGGATCCCGCCGTCCACGCCGAGGGCGCCGTCCACGAACACGGTGCCCTCGGCATGCACCGGGGGCATGAGGACCGGCATCGTGGACGACGCGCGGACGCGGACCATCAGGTCGGTCAGGGTGGTCATGTCGGAGCGGTCCCACCAGCGCGTCTCGCCGCTCGCGGCGTCGAACCCGCCCAGCACGAGCCGGGCGGGGTTCGCGCGGAACGTGGCGAAGTCGTAGGGCAGGTCCGCCTCGGGCAGGCCGGCGTGCTCGTAGATGTACTCGGCGTTGAACAGGCCCTTGCCGCGCAGGAAGCTCAGCCAGTTGCCGAACCGAGGATCGTCGGCGAAGTCCACGAACGAGCGCCGCGCACGGGCCGGGTCGCGGGACAGGTAGTTCACGGCGTTGGACGAGCCCGCCGAGATGCCGGCCACGAAGTCCACGTGGATCCGCTCGCGCAGCAGCTCCGCCACCACGGCCGAGGTGAGCGCGGCGCGCATCCCCCCGCCCTCGAACAGCAGCGCCGTGTCGGTGACGTTGGACGTCATGGGCTCGGTCATGGTCGGTCCCTCCGTGTTCGCCGTCCGCCGAGCAGGGCGCGGGGCGCTCCCGTCCGGCCGCGCCCATCCTAGGCTGTCCCCATGGCGACGACCCACATGAAGAGCACCCCCGTCCACACCGTCGGTGGGCTGCCCCAGGTGGGTGCCCCCGCCCCCGACTTCACCCTCACCGGGGCGGACCTGTCCCCGGTGACCCTGCGGGAGCTGCGCGGCCGTCGCGTGATCCTGAACATCTTCCCGTCCCTGGACACCGGCGTGTGCGCCGCCTCCGTCCGCGAGTTCGACTCCCGCGTCGCGGACCTCGGGGACACCACCGTCGTGGCCGTGTCCGCGGACCTGCCGTTCGCCGCCGCGCGCTTCTGCTCGGTCGAGGGCATCGACCACGTCCGCAGCGGCTCTGTGTTCCGCTCGTCGTTCGGCGACGACTACGGCGTGCGCATGACCGACGGTCCGCTCGAGGGCCTGCTGGCCCGCGCCGTCGTCGTGGTCGATGCCGACGGCGTGGTCCGTCATGCCCAGCTCGTCCCCGAGATCTCCGAGGAGCCGGACTACGAGGCCGCCCTGGCGGCCGCCCGGGGCTGAGCGTGACGCCGCCGGGCTGGCCGCCGCGCGCACGACGCTCGCCCCTGGCGTTCGTCATCGCGCTGTTCGGCGTGCTCGGCGCGCTGGTCCTGGCCGGGGGCCTCACCGCGCTCCTCGCCGGCCGGATGGTCGACGTCGCCGCGGACTCCGCCCCGACCGTGCCCGCCGCCGAGGCCCCCGCCCGGGAGGCGGGCGAGCTCGCGGCGGGCCTGACGCACGTCCACGACGGCGTGGCGGTGGACTGGTCCGCGTCGGCCCACGACGGATCGTCCCTGGACCCGGGCCAGCCGGTCGCGGACGCCCCGGGCATCCTCCTCGTGGAGACCGCCCTCGGCGCCCGCACCGGCACGGGGACGGGCATGGTGCTCTCCCCGGACGGGCTGGCGGTGACCAACTACCACGTGGTCGAGGACTCCTCGGAGGTGCACGTGGTGGTCGCGGACACCGGCGCGCGGCACACGGCCACGGTGCTCGGGCGCGATGCCGAGCACGACATCGCGGTGCTCGACGTCGAGGGCGTCTCGGACCTGCCGGTGGCCAGCGTCTCGCTGGACCCGGTGCGGCGCGGGGACCAGGTGGCCGCCGTCGGCAACGGCGGAGGCCAGGGTTATCTGACGGCCGTGCGCGGCACCGTGCTCGGCACGGACCGCTCGATCATGGCCGCGGCCGAGGGCACCGATCAGTACGCGCGCCTGTCCGGCCTGATCCAGACGGACGCGGACGTCGTGCCCGGCTACTCCGGCGGCCCGGTGGTGGACGACGCCGGCCAGGTGATCGGCGTGACCGTGGCAGCCAGCGACGGGACCACCGCAGACGAGGTGGACGGCTTCGCGATCCCGCTGGAGGTGGCCTTCGACGTGGCGGACCAGGTCCTCTCGGGCGAGGAGACGGACACCGTGAGCATCGGTGCGGACGGCGCCCTGGGCATCATGGTCGGCGCGGATCCCGACGTCGGCGTCGTGGTCATGCAGGTGGACGCGGGCTCCGCCGCCGAGCAGATCGGCCTGGTCGAGGGCGATGTCATCCTCGAGATCGAGGGGCGGACCGTCGGCGACGACGCCTCCCGGATGTCCCGCCTGGTCAACGACCACAACGTGGGGGACCGGATCACCGTCCAGTGGCGCACCGCCGACGGCGAGGTGCGCGAGGCCGAGGCGGTCCTGCAGCCGGCCCTCGTGAACTGACCGGCCCCCCGGCGCTCAGGAGAGCAGGTCCAGTGAGAGGGCCATCGCGGCCACGCCCAGCAGCACGCCGCCCAGCGCCGCGGCGCGGCCCCCGGCCGCCCGGGCGGCGGGCAGCAGCGCGTCGAGGCTCACGGTCACCATCACGCCCGCCACGGCCGCGAAGACGGCGGCCAGGAGCGCGGGTGTGAGGAACGGGGCCAGCAGCAGCCAGCCGATCAGCGCGCCCAGCGGCTCCGCGATCCCCGTGAACGCGGCCCACGCGAAGGCCTTGCGCCGCGATCCGGTGGCCTGCCGCACGGGCACGGCCACGGCCACGCCCTCGGGAACGTTGTGCACGGCCATCGCGACGGCCAGCGCGAGGCCCACCGACGGATCCTGCAGGGTGCCGGCGAAGGTGACGAAGCCCTCCGGCAGATTGTGCAGGCCGATCGCCAGGGCCGTCACCGTGCCCAGGCGCAGCATCCGCCGCCGGTCCAGGCCGGCCGGGTCGTCGACGTCGCCCGGCATCTCCGAGACGGGGTCGGGGACGGCGCGCTCGAGCAGCACGTAGGAGCCTGCGCCGAGGATCAGGGCGGCCACCGCGACGGCGGTCGCCGCGGGGCCGACCGCCCCGCCCAGTCCCTCGACGGCGGCCGGCAGCATCTCCAGGAAGGAGACCGCGAGCATGACGCCCGCGGCGAGGCCGAGGGCGGCCCCCAGCCCGCGGCCCGAGGGCGCGCGTCCGACGATCGCCAGGACGCCGCCCAGCACCGTGGCCAGTCCGGCGAACGTCGTGAGAGCGAGCGCGGTCCAGAACGGGTCCACGGGAGAGGGCCTCCTGACGGGCGGCGGGCGGGGTGCGACCATCCTAGGGACCACAGGAGGAGACCATGACCGAAATCGCCGCCGGCCCCGGATTCGCCCTGCCCCGGGGCGTCGAGCCGGGCCGCGCCGTCGTCGTGGGCGCCGGACCCAACGGCCTGACCGCCGCCGCCCTGCTGGCCCGCGAGGGCTGGGAGGTGGACGTGTTCGAGCGGGCCCCGGTGCCCGGCGGTGCGTGCGCGTCCGCGCCGGTGCTGGGGGAGGGGACCGTGGTGGACCTCGGGGCGGCGGGCCATCCGTTCGGTGTCGCCAGCCCCGTGTTCCGGGAGCTGGGGCTGACGGACCACGGTCTCGCCTGGCTGCACCCGGCCGTGCCGATGGGACATCCGCTGCCGGACGGGCCGGCCGCCCTCCTGCACCGGGACCTCGAGGCCACCGCCGCGGGTCTCGGCGTCGACGCGCGGGCCTGGCGGGCCGTGCACGGGGCCCTGGTCGAACACGTCGACGAGATCCTGGCGGGCGCGCTCGGCCCGGTGTTGCGACCCCCGCCCCATCCGGTGGCGATGGCCCGCTTCGGCCTGCGCGCCCCGTGGCCGGCCGATCTGCTGGGCCGGGCGATGTTCCGCACGGCGGCCGCCCGCGCCCTGTTCACGGGCTCAGCGGCCCACGCGATCCTGCCCTCGAGCCGGCCCCTGACGGCGGCGTTCGGTGCGCTCTTCGGCGCGCTCGGGATGAGCTCGGGCTGGCCGGTGGCGCGCGGCGGGTCGGGGGCGATCGTCGAGTCGCTCGTGGCGGTGCTGCGGGCGCACGGCGGGCGGCTGCACCTGGGCCACGAGGTCACGGACCTGCGCGCGCTGCCCGCCGCGGACGCCGTCGTGCTGGACCTGACCCCGCGCCAGGTGCTGCGCGTCGCCGGCACGGGCCTGCCGCCGCGCTACGCCGCGGCCCTGCGCCGGTGGCGCCCCGGGCCGTCCGTGTCCAAGGTCGACTTCCTGCTCGACGGGCCGATCCCGTGGCGCGACGCCCGGCTCGCGGGCGCGGGGACGGTGCATCTGGGCGGGACCGCCGCCGAGATCCGGCGGGCCGAGGACGACGTCGCGGCCGGCCGGATGCCGGCGCGGCCCTTCGTCATGCTCTGTCAGCAGCAGGCGGCAGACCCCACACGGGCCACCGGGCCCGCCCGGGGGCACACGGTCGTCTGGTCCTACGCCCATGTGCCCCACGGCCACCCCGGCGACGTCCGTCCGCTGATCGAGGCGGAGGTGGAGCGGCACGCACCCGGCTTCCGGGACCGGATCCAGGCCGCGGTCGCGATGCGCCCGGCCGACCTGGAGGTGTGGAACCCGAACCTCGTGGGCGGCGACATCGCGGGGGGATCGCTCGCGGGAGCGCGCGCGCTCCTGCGCCCCACTGCGTCGCCCCGGCCGCACCGGGCGGGTCGGACCGGGCTGTATCTGGCCTCCGCCTCCACCCCGCCGGGCGCCGGCGTCCATGGCATGGGCGGGGCGTGGGCCGTGCGGACTCTGCTGGCGGACCGTCGTCGCTGACCGCGCCGCCGCCCGGGCGGAGCGGCGCCGTGCCGGGGTCTGCCGGGGTGTCGGCGACCGCTGTGCGACACGGCTGAGACGGATCCGGATCCGGACTTTCGCGAATCGGAATGTGCCCGCTACAGTGTGGTCCATCTCACGGAACGTCCCGTCTCGGCGGAACGGCCCGGGGGTCGTCTCGCACCATCGGATCCCCACAGGGATGCGGGCGCGCGACGTCCTTGCACCTCTCATGAACGGAAGCACCTTCCATGAAGTACACGAAGCTCTCCGCTGCCGCGGCCCTGGCCGCCGGCTCGGCCCTCATCCTCTCCGCGTGCGCCCCGGGCGGCGGCAACGCAGGCGAATCCAGCAACGGCTCCGGCGCCAGCCAGGGCGGCGACTCGGGCGCCGGCAACGTCATCGAAGGGGACAAGGGCCAGAAGCTCACCGCCGAGGCCTCCGGGCCGGAGATGGCCGACCTGGGCGACGTCAAGACCCAGGACGGCTCCATCGCCTACTCGGTGGGCGCCGACGACTTCCTGTCCTACAACGGCCTGCAGTCGAACACGTACACCACGTACAACTCGGCCGTCGCGGACCGCATGTTCTCGTCCTTCTGGTACTTCGGCACCGACGGCTCGATCATCCCGAACGAGGACTTCGGCACGTACGAGAAGACCTCGGACGACCCGCTGACCGTGAAGTACACCATCAGCGACGACGCCAAGTGGTCCGACGGCACCCCCGTCACCGCCGGCGACTTCATCGTGCACTGGGCCGCGAACAACGACACGGTCAAGGCCGAGGGTTCCGAGACCCCGCTGTTCGACTCGATCTCCTTCGAGCAGGGCAAGTACATCCCGGAGGCGCCCGAGGGCGAGGCCGACGGCAAGGAGTTCACCGTCACCTACCCGGAGCCCTACGCGGACTGGGAGACCCTCATCAGCACCGCGCTGCCGGCGCACATCGTCGCCAAGGAGGCGGGCATGAGCTTCGAGGAGCTCGTCACCGCTGCGAAGGAGAAGGACGTCGAGGCGCTCACCCCGGCGGCCGAGTTCTGGAACGACGGCTGGGACTTCAGCCCCGGCGAGCTGCCGGACGCCTCGCTGGTGCCCTCCATGGGCCCCTACAAGTTCAAGGACGGCGGCTGGCAGGCCGGCCAGTCCATCACCCTCGAGGCCAACCCCGAGTACTGGGGCACCCCGCCGGCCACCAAGGAGCTCGTCCTCCGCTTCGCCGACCCGAAGACCCACGTGCAGGCCCTGCAGAACGGCGACCTCGACGTCATCGAGCCGCAGGCCACCGTGGACACCCTCCAGCAGCTCGAGGGCCTCGGCGACGACGTCAACGTCCAGACCGGTGACCAGCTGACCTGGGAGCACGTGGACTACAACCGCGGCGAGGGCTCGGTCTTCGCCGACTCCCCGGAGCTGCGCGAGGCCTTCGCCCTCTGCCTGCCCCGCCAGCAGATCGTGGACAACCTGATCAAGCCGATCTATGCGGACGCCCAGGTCATGAACCTGCGCGAGGTCTTCCCCTTCCAGGACAAGTACCAGGAGGTCGTGGACGAGGCCTACCCGAAGGAGATGGACGAGCCGAACATCGAGAAGGCGAAGGAGCTCGTCGAGAAGTCGGGCGTCTCCAAGCCCACGGTCCGCCTCGGCTACCAGGCCGGCAACCAGCGTCGTACCGAGACCGTCGCGCTCATCAAGAGCTCCTGCGACCAGGCCGGCTTCGACGTGCAGGACGCCAACTCGCCGGTGTTCTTCAAGGAGGTCATGCCGGCCGGTGACTACGACGCCGCCCTCTACGCCTGGGCCGGCTCGGGCCAGAAGGCCTCCGGCGCGAACATCTACCAGTCGGACGGTGCCCAGAACCAGCAGAGCTACAACAACCCCGAGGTGGACGCGGCCTGGGACAAGCTCGCCACCTCGCTGGACGAGAACGAGCAGCTGGAGCAGGTCAAGACCATCGAGAAGCTGCTCTGGGAGGACTTCCAGGCCATCCCGCTGTACGCGCACCCGGGTCTGGTCGGCCACAAGGCCGACGTCGCCAACGTGCGCGACACCGCCGCCCAGTCGGGTGCGCTGTGGAACGTGGAGCAGTGGGTCCGCGTCCAGGAGTGACACCCCGCTGACCTCTGACCCGGCGGTCCGCCTCCCGCGGACCGCCGGCGTCGGGATCGAGGACAGAGCCCGGCCGGGCACCAGCCGGGCTCTGGCCGTGAACCGCGGCGAACCCGCACCCCTCCCTTTCCCTTGCACTCGCACGGAAGGTCACCCCCTGTTGTGCTGAAATTCATCCTCAAGCGCCTCGGCAGCTCCCTCCTGGTGCTGTTCGGCGCGTCGATCCTGCTCTTCTTCCTCGTGGCCCACTCGGGTGACCCCCTCCAGGACCTGCGAGAGTCACAGAACCCCAACCGCGAGACACTCATCGCCGCCCGCACCGAATTCATGGGGCTGGACCAGCCCTGGTACGCCCGGTACTGGGACTGGCTCCAGGGCATCGGCGGCTGCGTCACCGGTCAGTGCGACCTCGGCCTCAGCCGGAACGGTCAGTCCGTCGCCGACCTGCTGAGCAACGCCGCGGCCTCCACGCTGCGCCTCGTGGTGCTCGCGACCGTCCTGGCGATCATCATCGGCATCGCGATCGGCATCGTCACCGCGATCCGCCAGTACTCCGGCCTCGACTACGTGGTCACGTTCCTGATCTTCCTCTTCTTCTCGCTGCCCGTGTTCTGGGCGGCCGTCCTCCTGAAGGAGTACATGGGGATCCGGTTCAACGACTGGATCCGCAGCCCCGAGCTGAACTGGCCCCTCCTCATCGGGGTCGCCGTCCTCGCGGGCCTGGTCCTGCAGGCCGTCATGGCGGGCGACCTCAGGCGGCGCGCCTTCACGTTCGGCGCCACCGCCGCGTTCATCCTGCTCGCCGGCTGGGTGCTGTTCGCCGTCGACTTCTGGCGGCATCCGCAGATGGGCCCGGTCGTGCAGCTGGTCATCGGCCTGGCCGCCGCCGTCGGCGCCACCGCGGTGATCTCCGGTCTGCGCAACCGATCGGTCCTCAAGGCCGCCCTGGTCACGGCCGCGATCGGCCTCGTCGCCTACTACGCCACCTACGGCCTGCTGTGGCGGACCCCGTCCGCGCTGCTGCTGGCCGGCCTCGGCGTCATCCTCGTGCTGGTGGCCATCCTGGTGGGCCGCCTGCTCGGCGGCTTCTCCAAGGGCTCGGCCGTGTCCGCGTCGCTGGTGACCGCCCTGATCATGGGCGTGGCGATCGTGGCGGAGCACCTGATGAACTACTGGCCGACCTTCCTGAAGGTCAAGCCGCGCCCGATCTCCACGATCGGCTCGGGCACCCCGAACCTGGACGCCCACTTCTGGGTGGTGTTCCTGGACCGCGGTGCGCAGCTGCTGCTGCCCACCATCCTGCTGACCATCATCTCGGTGGCGACGTACTCGCGGTACACGCGCTCCTCCATGCTCGAGGTCTCGCGTCAGGACTACATCCGCACCGCGCGCGCCAAGGGCCTGCCGGAGCGCCAGGTGATCCTGAAGCACGCGTTCCGCAACTCCCTGATCCCCATCACCACGATCATGGCCTTCGACTTCGCCGGCCTGATCGGCGGCGCCGTCATCACGGAGCAGGTGTTCGGCTGGAAGGGGATGGGCGAGCTGTTCGCCACCGGCCTGCGCGACGTGGACCCCATGCCCGTGATGGCGTTCTTCCTCGTGACGGGCACCGCCGCCGTGCTGATGAACCTCGTGGCGGACGTGCTCTACGCCGTCCTCGACCCCCGGATTCGAGTGTGAGCCAGATGACCACCAACAACTCCTCGACGACGGGCGCGCAGCTCGACGAGAAGCAGATCTTCGACCTCGCGGAGGCGGAGGACGCCAAGCTCCGCGCCAAGGCAGGGAAGTCCTACTCCCAGGGTGCCCTGGTCCGCAAGCGGTTCTTCCGCCACAAGGCGGCGATGATCTCCCTGATCGTGCTGGTCTTCATCACGCTGATGGCGTTCTCCTCCATCGGCTTCGCCGGCATCCCCGGCTGGTGGGACAAGTCCTACACGGCCGCGGCCTCCGTGGTGAACGGCGGTCGCCCGACGCTGTCGGTCGTGCCGCAGGCCTTCGGGGGCGAGGGCATCCGCTGGGGCGAGCATCCCTTCGGCCAGGACACCACGGGCAAGGACTACTTCGCCCTCGTGATGCGCGGGACCCAGCAGTCCATGATCATCGCGGCCATCGTGGGCCTGCTCTCCACCGTGATCGGCGCGGTCGTCGGCGCCGTGTCCGGCTACTTCGGCGGCTGGGTCGACTCCGTGCTGATGCGCCTGACCGACCTGATCATCGTCATCCCGCTGCTCGTGCTCGCCGCGGTGCTCGGTCAGATGGCCAGCGGCATGAAGATGGGCATCCTCCCGCTCGCGGTGGTGCTCGGCCTCGTGTCCTGGACGTCCCTGGCCCGTCTCGTGCGCGGCGAGGTCCTGTCCCTGCGCGAGAAGGAGTTCGTGGCGGCCGCCGTCGCCATGGGCGCCAAGCCGGGCCGCCTGATCTTCAAGCACCTGCTGCCCAACACGATCGGCGTGATCGTCGTGAACGCGACGTTCGCCATCGCGGGCGCGGTGCTGCTGGAGACCTCGCTGTCCTTCCTCGGCTTCGGCGTGAAGGCGCCGGACTCGTCTCTGGGCCTGCTCATCTCCGACTACCAGAACGCGTTCACCACCCGTCCGTGGCTGTTCTGGTGGCCCGGCATGATCATCCTCGCGATCGCCCTGTCCGTGAACTTCCTCGGCGACGGCCTGCGCGACGCCTTCGACCCGCGCCAGGGTGCGGGCGCCCACCGCAGGCCCCGCTTCTTCGGCCGCCGCGCGGCCGCCACCGAGGCCGGTGCGACGACGGCGGGCGGTCTGGCCGCGGCCCCGACGGCCGGTCGGATCGAGGCCCCCGTGGAGGAGGCCGGCGGATCCGCACGGATCTCCGACGCGGACGAGGACGGTCAGCGATGAGCGCGAACGACAAGAAAGGCCGATCCATGTTCGGCAAGAAGAACCAGAACGACGTGACCGCCGGCGGGCAGGGCTCGCACGCGGCGTCGTCGGCCGACCTCGAGGCGCGCGGCGCCGCCGTGCCCGGCTCCTCCGGCGCCGGTGGCGTGCCCCCGGGCCCCGCGACGAGCGCGATGGGCGTCGTGGCCCGCCACGACGACCTGGGCGGCGAGCCGGTGCTGGCCTTCCGCGACGTGGACGTGAAGTTCGCGACCGAGTTCGGCGAGGTGCACGCGGTCAAGGGCGTGACGTTCGACGTCAAGCCCGGCGAGGTCGTCGCCCTCGTGGGCGAGTCCGGCTCCGGCAAGTCCGTCACGAGCGCCACCGCCATGGGCCTGCTCCCGGGCAATGCGGACATCACCGGCTCCGTGCAGCTGGCCGGCCGCGAGGTGCTCACCATGACCCCGGGGCAGCTGCGCGACATCCGCGGCGACGAGGTGGCGATGGTGTTCCAGGAGCCCATGACGGCTCTGAACCCCGTCCTCACCGTGGGCGACCAGCTCACGGAGGCCCTCGAGCTGCACGGCATCGCCTACGGCACCGAGGCGGACAAGCGCGCCGTCGAGCTGCTCACCATGGTGGGCATCCCCGACGCCGCCACCCGGCTCAAGCAGTACCCCCACCAGTTCTCGGGCGGCCAGCGCCAGCGCATCGTCATCGCGATGGCGATCAGCTGCTCGCCGAAGGTGATCATCGCGGACGAGCCCACCACGGCGCTCGACGTGACGGTCCAGGCCGAGATCCTGGAGCTGCTGCGCTCCCTGAAGAACAAGATGAACACCGGCATCCTGCTCATCACGCACAACATGGGCGTGGTGGCGGACATGGCGGACCGGGTGTGCGTGATGCTCCACGGCGAGCTCGTGGAGCAGGGCTCGGTGCACCAGGTGCTCCAGCACGCCCGGCACCCGTACACCCAGAAGCTGCTCTCGGCGGTGCCGCGCCTCGGCGAGCCCCTCGAGGTGGCAGAGCCGGAGCCGGTCACGGCCACGCAGACGCAGGCCCGGTACGCGATCGAGGCGGAGAACCTCCACCTCGAGTACGACCACCGCGGCAAGAAGAACCGCGTGGTCCACGACGTCAGCTTCCAGGTGGCCCCGGGCGAGATCCTGGGCCTGGTGGGCGAGTCCGGCTCGGGCAAGTCCACCATCGCCAAGTCGGTCCTCGGCCTGCTCACCATCGCGGAGGGCTCGCTGCGCATCCAGGGCCACGACCTGGCGACGATGCCCAAGGCCGAGCAGCGCGCCCTGCGCAAGAACATCGGCGTGGTCTTCCAGGACCCGGCGGCCTCGCTGGACCCGCGGTTCCCGATCGGCGACATCATCACCGAGCCGATGGTCGTGCACAAGGTGGGGGACCGGCGCTCGCGCCTCGCCCGCGCCGAGGAGCTGCTGGACGCGGTGCGTCTGCCGCGCTCCGTGGTGAACCGGTACCCGCACGAGCTCTCCGGCGGTCAGCGCCAGCGCATCTCGATCGCCCGCGCCCTGACCCTGGACCCCCAGGTGCTCATCGCGGACGAGCCGACCTCGGCCCTCGACGTGTCCGTCCAGGCCGCCGTGCTGGACATGTTCGCGGAGCTGCAGCAGCGCTACGAGTTCGCGTGCCTGTTCGTGTCCCACGACCTCGCGGTGGTGGACATGCTGGCCCACAAGGTGCTCGTCCTCAAGGACGGCCGCCAGGTGGAGCAGGGCCCCACGGAGGAGGTGCTCCACCGTCCGAAGGAGGAGTACACCCGTCGCCTCCTGGCGGCGGCGCCCGTGCCGGACCCGGACCAGCAGGCGGAGCGTCGCCAGGAGCGCCGCGAGTTCCTCGCCTCCCTCGGCGAGGGCGTCTACTGACCGCGCGGGTCGGCGGCGGGCGCGTCCCGCCGCCGGCCCCGGGCCCACCGGCCCGCCTGTCCACGGCGGCCCCTGCGCGTACAATCGCACGGGGGCCGCCGTCGTCGTGCGCCTCCACCCCTTTGATGTCGAACCGGACAGGACGCCCATGACCTCGACCGAAACCCGCCGCTCCGATCTGCGCAACGTGGCCATCGTGGCCCACGTGGACCATGGCAAGACCACGATGGTGGACGCCATGCTGCGCCAGACCGGTGCCTTCAACACGCACGGCGACGTCGCCGAGCGGGTCATGGACTCCGGGGACCTGGAGAAGGAGAAGGGGATCACGATCCTCGCCAAGAACACCACGGTGTTCTACTCCGGCCCGTCCGCCCCCGAGGGCGAGACCGTCACCATCAACGTGATCGACACCCCCGGCCACGCCGACTTCGGCGGCGAGGTGGAGCGCGGCCTGTCCATGGTGGACGGCGTCGTGCTGCTCGTGGACTCCTCCGAGGGCCCGCTGCCCCAGACCCGCTTCGTGCTCCGCAAGGCCCTCGCGGCCAAGCTGCCCGTGATCCTCGTGGTCAACAAGACGGACCGCCCGGACGCGCGCATCGACGGGGTCGTCTCCGACTCCATGGACCTGCTGCTCGGCCTGGCCTCGGACCTGGCCGAGGAGGACCCGGACCTGGACCTCGACTCGGTGTTGGACGTCCCCGTCGTCTACGCCTCGGGCAAGGCCGGCCGCGCCTCCCTGACCCAGCCCGCCGACGGCGCCCTGCCGGAGGCCGAGGACCTCGAGGCCCTCTTCAACGTGATCATGGAGCACATCCCGGCCCCGTCCTACACCGAGGGCGAGGTCCTCCAGGCGCACGTCACCAACCTGGACGCCTCCCCGTTCCTCGGCCGCCTCGCGCTGCTGCGCATCTTCAACGGCACCCTCCGCAAGGGCCAGCAGGTCGCGTGGGCCCGCCAGGACGGCGCCCTGAAGACCGTGAAGATCACCGAGCTGCTGGCCACCAAGGGCCTCGAGCGCGTGCCCGCGGAGGAGGCCGGCCCGGGCGAGATCGTCGCCGTCGCCGGCATCGAGGACATCATGATCGGCGAGACCCTCACCGACGCGGAGAACCCGAAGCCGCTGCCGCTGATCACGGTGGACGACCCGGCCATCTCCATGACCGTGGGCATCAACACCTCCCCGCTGGCCGGCCGCGTCAAGGGCGCCAAGGTCACGGCCCGCCAGGTGAAGGACCGCCTGGACAAGGAGCTGATCGGCAACGTCTCGCTCAAGGTGCTCCCCACCGAACGCCCGGATGCGTGGGAGGTGCAGGGCCGCGGCGAGCTCGCCCTGGCCATCCTCGTGGAGCAGATGCGCCGCGAGGGCTTCGAGCTCACCGTGGGCAAGCCGCAGGTGGTCACCCGGACCGTGGACGGCAAGGTCCACGAGCCGATGGAGCGCATGACCATCGACATCCCCGAGGAGTTCATGGGCGCGGTCACGCAGCTCATGGCCGCCCGCAAGGGCCGCATGCAGGAGATGTCCAACCACGGCACGGGCTGGATCCGCATGGAGTTCCTGGTCCCGGCCCGCGGTCTGATCGGGTTCCGCACCCGCTTCCTCACCGAGACCCGCGGCGCAGGCATCGCCTCCTCCTACGCGGCCGGCTACGAGCCGTGGACCGGCGAGATCGAGTACCGCACCAACGGCTCCCTCGTGGCCGACCGGGCGGGCACCGCCACGCCGTTCGCCATGATCAACCTGCAGGAGCGCGGCACCTTCTTCGTGCAGCCCGGCGCCGAGGTGTACGAGGGCATGATCGTGGGCGAGAACTCGCGCGCCGACGACATGGACGTGAACATCACCAAGGAGAAGAAGCTCACCAACATGCGTGCGGCCTCCTCCGAGTCGTTCGAGGGCCTGACGCCCCCGCGCCGGCTCACCCTCGAGGAGTCCCTCGAGTTCGCCCGCGAGGACGAGTGCGTGGAGATCACCCCCGAGGACATCCGCATCCGCAAGGTCGTCCTGGACGCCAACGAGCGCCTGAAGGCCGCGCGCGCCCGCGCCCGTGCCTGATCGCCCCCGCCGCCGCGCCCGGCCCGCCGACGTGGTGGGCGGGACGCTGCTCGGCGTCGTCGCCGGCGCGCTCGGCACCGCCGTCCATCTGAACCTGGCCTCCCTGCCGGGCGGCTGGACCCTGCCCTGGGGTGCGGTGCTGGCGCTCGTGCTCGTCGGCTCGACACAGCGCTGGTGGATGGTCCGACGCGCGGGCCGCGGCGGGCGCGCCCTGCCGGCGGGGGCCGCGGTCGTCGCCGGCGCGTTCACCGCCGTCCTGGCCCTGCAGCGCCTGCCGGTGGACGACGCCCTGGGGTTGTCCTGGACGGCCGGCCTGTGGGCGGCGGCGCCGGGCGCCGTCGTCGCCTCCGTGGCCTGGAACGTCGGCCAGCCGGTGCTCGGTATGGTCCTGTTGGCCGCGGGCCGGCGGCTGGACCGCCGACCCGCGGAGGCCGCCGAGGCCGCCACGCGCCCCCGCCGGGCCACTGTGACCGCCCGCGAAACGCGTCCGGGGGAGCGAGTACCCTGGACCGCAGCCCCGCAACCCCGTGCCCAGAGAGAGGTGGACGGTCAGCCATGACCTACGTGATCGCGTTGCCGTGTGTGGACGTCAAGGACAAGGCGTGCATCGACGAATGCCCCGTGGACTGCATCTACGAGGGTGAGCGCATGCTCTACATCCACCCGGACGAGTGCGTCGACTGCGGTGCGTGCGAGCCGGTGTGCCCCGTCGAGGCCATCTACTATGAGGACGACACCCCCGACGAGTGGGCCGAGTACTACAAGGCCAACGTCGAGTTCTTCGACGACCTGGGCTCCCCGGGCGGCGCCGCCAAGCTGGGCATGATCGCCAAGGACCACCCGATCATCTCCGCCCTGCCCCTGCAGAACGCCGACGCCTGAGCCCCATGCTGACGCTGCCGGACTACCCGTGGGACACGCTCACCCCCTACCGTGAGCGTGCCGCCGCCCACCCGGACGGCGTCGCGGACCTGTCCATCGGAACGCCGGTGGATCCGACGCCGGCGCTGATCCGCCGGGCCCTGACCGAGGCCGCCGACGCGCACGGCTACCCGACGACGCACGGCACGGACGCCCTGCGCCGCGCGGTCGTCGACTGGTACGCCCGGCGCCGCGGGGTGTCCGGGCTGGACCCGGCGGCCGTGGTGCCCACGGTCGGGTCCAAGGAGTTCATCGCGTGGCTGCCCACGCTGCTCGGGCTCGGCGCAGGCGACGTCGTCGTCCACCCCGAGGCCGCCTACCCCACCTATGCGGTGGGCGCGCTGCTGGCCGGGGCGGAGGCCGTGGCCGCGGACGACCTCGACGCGCTGGCGCCCGAGGTGCGTGAGCGGGTGCGCCTCGTGTGGACCAACTCGCCGGCCAACCCCACCGGTGCCGTGCTGGACGCCGCGGCGCTGCGCCGCACGGTCGACGCCGCCCGTGGCGTGGGCGCCGTGGTGTGCGGGGACGAGTGCTACGCCGAGCTCGGCTGGGACGCGTGGGACGGGGCCGTCGTGCCCTGCATCCTGTCCGACGAGGTCTCCGGCGGCGACCTGACGGGCCTGCTGAGCGTCTACTCGCTGTCCAAGCAGTCCAATCTCGCCGGCTACCGCGCCGCGTTCGCCGCGGGGGATCCGGAGCTCGTGGCGACCCTGGTCAACACCCGCAAGCACGCGGGCATGATCGTGCCCGCCCCGGTGCAGCACGCGATGGCCGTGGCCCTGGCCGACGACGCGCACGTCGCGGAGCAGAAGGACCGCTACCGCCGCCGTCGGGACGCGCTGCGCACCGCGCTGGAGGTCTCCGGCCACACGGTGGACCACTCCGAGGCGGGGCTGTACCTGTGGACCCGGCGGGCGGACCTGGACCCGGCCGACGCCACGGCGCAGGACTCGTGGGACCTGCTGGGCGACCTGGCGGGCCTGGGCATCATCGCCGGGCCCGGCGTGTTCTACGGTGCCGGCGGCGACGGCTACGTCCGCGTCGCGATCACCGCCACGGACGAGGCGGTCGCCCGGGCCGCGGCGAGACTCACCGCCCGCGGGCCGCGGACCGGCTGAGCCGGGGCCGAGGGCCGTCGTCGGGGGAAGCGATCGCGCGCCCCGGGCCGGTCCTTGGTAGTTTGGAGCAGAGTCGTCCCCGTGTGGGCGCGCCCACACGGACGCGCGAACCCGGGCCATCGAGAAGAGAAGACGAGGGAGCACACCCGTGACCCATCACGAGTCCGTCCGGCTGACCGTCGGCGAGCAGAGCCTGGACCTGGGCGTCGAGCACGCCACAGAGGGCAACAACGGCATCAACATCGCCCCGCTCCTGAAGGAGACCGGCGACGTCACCTACGACCCGGGCTTCATGAACACGGCGAACGCCAAGTCGGCCGTCACGTTCATCGACGGCGACCAGGGCATCCTGCGCTACCGCGGCTACGCCATCGAGGACCTCGCCGAGCACTCCTCCTTCATGGAGGTGGCCTACCTGCTGATCTACGGCGAGCTGCCCGAGTCCAAGGAGACCCTGGAGGCCTGGGAGACCAACATCCTGCGCCACAACATGGTGCACGAGGACCTCAAGCTGTTCTTCAACGGCTTCCCGCGGGACGCGCACCCCATGCCGGTGCTGTCCTCCTCCGTGTCCGGGCTGTCCACGTTCTACCCGGACTCCCTGGACCCGCACGATCCGGAGCAGGTCCACATCTCCACCGTGCGTCTGCTGGGCAAGCTGCCGGTGCTGGCCTCCTACGCGTTCAAGAAGTCGCTGGGCCAGCCGTTCATGTACCCGCACAACTCGCTGAACTACGTGGAGAACTTCCTCCGCCTGTGCTTCGGCGTGCCGGCCGAGGAATACGACATCGACCCGGACGTGGTCAAGGCACTCGACCTGCTGCTCATGCTGCATGCCGACCACGAGCAGAACGCCTCCACCTCCACGGTGCGCCTGGTCGGCTCCACCCAGGCCAACCTGTTCGCCTCGGTGTCCGCCGGCATCAACGCCCTCTACGGCCCGCTGCACGGCGGCGCCAACGAGGCCGTGCTGAACATGCTCCGGAGGATCAAGTCGGAGGGCATCACGCCCGAGGACTTCATGGAGAAGGTGAAGAACAAGGAGGACGGCGTCCGCCTGATGGGCTTCGGCCACCGCGTGTACAAGAACTACGACCCGCGGGCCAAGATCATCAAGAAGACCGCCGAGGACATCCTGGGCAAGATGGGCGGCAACGACGAGCTGCTCGAGATCGCCCAGCGCCTCGAGGAGAAGGCCCTCGCCGACGACTACTTCGTGGAGCGCAAGCTCTACCCGAACGTCGACTTCTACACCGGCGTGATCTACAAGGCCATGGGCTTCCCGGAGAAGATGTTCACCGTCCTCTTCGCCCTGGGCCGCCTGCCCGGCTGGATCGCCCAGTGGCGCGAGCTCATGGAGGACCCGGCCACCAAGATCGGCCGCCCGCGCCAGATCTA
Organism: Micrococcus sp. CS26; assembly: GCF_055522295.1. Classification (NCBI taxonomy): domain Bacteria; kingdom Bacillati; phylum Actinomycetota; class Actinomycetes; order Micrococcales; family Micrococcaceae; genus Micrococcus; species Micrococcus sp. CS26. The sequence continues at coordinate 15,049 of NZ_JBVFVY010000011.1, read as the reverse complement.
CGTGGGCGAGACGTTGCGCCAGTACCCGCAGCGCTGACCCGGGGGCGCCGACCCTGCGTTCGGGGGCGGTTTCGGGTGGTATTCGGACGGAATACCACCCGAAACCGCCCCCAATGCGTTCGCCGGAGCGTGCTCACGTCGAGGCGGAGGGGCTGAGGCGGCGTCGGACCACCGCGACGACGCCACGGAAGTCCTCGCGCCCATCCGCCCAGGTGACGCGGAGCGTCGTCCAGCCGCGCGCCTGGCCGTAGCGGTCCCGGCGGGCGTCGCGCGCCTGCTGCTCCCGCGTGCGGTGCCCCGCACCGTCGTACTGCAGGGCCAGGCGCACGTGGCGGTAGGCCAGGTCGGCCACGGGGGAGAAGGGGTCCCCGGGTTCGAGCGCGGCCTGCAGCTCCGGCTCCGGCAGCCCGCCGGCCACGAGGGCGAGGCGCAGGCGGGTCTCGGGCGGCGAGTCCGCCCCGACGCGAACGGAGTCCAGCGCCTCCCGGGCGGCCGGGCGGCCATGGAAGCGTCCGGACGCGCGCAGCGCGGACCGCAGCGCGGCGATCGTGGTGGCCGGATCCGTCCGGCCCGCGGGCGTCCACGGGTGCCGGACGGCGTGGTCGCCGGCGGCCACGAGGTCCTCGAACGTCCACGGGGGCGTCAGGGAGCACAGGTCCAGCCAGGTGCGATCGACCGTGGTGACGCGCAGGCCGTGCACGTGCGTGACGAACTCGGGCGCCAGCGGCCGCCGGTGGTCCATCAGACCAGCCCGCCGGACGCGTCGTGTCCCCCGGGCCACGGTGAGGTGAACCGGCGGGTCGACGTCGAGCTCGCCGGTCGCCGGGTCGCGCCGCCGCCAGGCACGCGCGGGCATCGGCAGACCGTGCAGGTGGGCCGCGGTCTCGTGGGAGAGGACGGCATCCGGGCGTCGGCGCAGAAGCGCGGCAAGGTGATCGGGGGAGAAGCCGTGCCCGGGCTCGGGCAGGCCCAGGTCGGCCCATCCCGTGCCAGGGTGCGCCCGCTGCCGGTGGAAGCCCTGTCCGACCCGCTCCAGGTCCGACCGGCGGGCGCGGTCGGGCGGCAGCCCCAGTCGGGCCAGGTCCGTGGCCAACAGGACGGCGGGCTGGTCGGGCGGCAGAGGAGTCACGACGCGCGGCATGCACCCATCGGACGACGCCGGCGGGGCGCCCGGGGCGCGCTGGCCGCGGCACGGGGATGACGCGCGGGGCGGGCGCTGCTGTGCAGGAGCCGACGGCCCGCGCCGCGTGCCGCCGTCGTCGCCCCGCCCCCGGACCGCCGTGGAGCTCCGGGGGCGATAGCCGGCGTTATCCCGGCGGGATACCACCGGAAATCGCCCCCCAACGCGGCGGGGAACGGGGAGGGGAGGGAAGAGCCGCGGGCCGGGCGCAACGGGTCAGTTCGCGTGCAGCGCAGCGTTCAGTTCGACGGTCCGGCCGGCGCGGGGGAGGGCCTCGACCCGGCCCGTGGTGGAGTTGCGGCGGAACAGCAGGTTCGGCACGCCGGAGAGGTCCACGGCCTTCACGGTCCGCGCCGCCTCGCCGTCCTGGAGCACGCTCACGCGCGTGCCCGCGGTGACGTACAGACCGGCCTCGACCACGCAGTCGTCGCCGACGGAGATGCCCACGCCGGAGTTCGCGCCGAGCAGCACGTGCTCGCCGATCACGATCCGCTGGGTGCCGCCGCCGGAGAGCGTGCCCATGATGGACGCGCCGCCTCCGACGTCCGACCCGTCGCCCACCACGACGCCGGCCGAGATCCGGCCCTCCACCATCGAGTGCCCCAGGGTGCCCGCGTTGAAGTTCACGAAGCCCTCGTGCATCACGGTCGTCCCCTCGGCAAGGTGGGCGCCCAGGCGCACCCGGTCCGCGTCGCCGATGCGCACCCCGGAGGGCACGACGTAGTCCGTCATGCGCGGGAACTTGTCCACGCCGTACACCTGCACGGCGCCGCGGGCACGCAGCCTCGCCCGCGTCAGCTCGAAGTCGGCGACCGCGCAGGGTCCGTGGTTCGTCCACACCACGTTGGTGAGCAGCCCGAAGACGCCGTCGAGGTTGAGCTCGTTCGGCCGCGTCAGGCGGTGCGAGAGGGCGTGCAGGCGCAGCCACGCGTCCGCGGTGGAGGCCGGGGCGGCGTCCAGGTCGACCTCCAGCTCGACGACGGCCTGCGTGGTCCCGCGGTCCGCGTCGTCCGCGGCGAGGGCGCGCAGGGTGTCGCGCAGCGAGGCGTCCGCAGCGGAGAGCGGGCCGGCCACGGGGGCGGGGAACCACACGTCCAGGACGGCGCCGTCGGCGGCCGTGGTGGCCAGGCCGTGGCCGGAGACGAGACGGGAGGAGGGCTGCTGTGCGGCGGTCTGGGTCATGCGCCTCAGCCTACTGAGTGGCGGTGGCACGCTGCGGGGCGACGGGAGGCGCGTCCGTAGACTGGACACATGAGTCTCACCCCCGTGTCCCTGCCCGACCTCGCCGATCCGGACCTCGACGTCGCGGCGCTCACCGCCACCCTGCTGGACGTGCGCTCCGTCTCGGGGGAGGAGGGGCCGCTGGCCGACGCCGTCGAGCAGGCCCTGCGCGCCCTCGGCGGCCTCGAGGTGCGGAGGTTCGGGGACGCCGTCGTCGCCCGCACCGCTCTGGGGCGGTCGACCCGCGTGATCCTGGCCGGGCACCTGGACACGGTGCCCCTGCCCACCGTGCCGGGCTCGCGCGGGACCGTGCCCTCGGCGTGGGACGGGGACGTGCTGTACGGCCGCGGGGCCGTGGACATGAAGTCCGGCGTCGCCGTGCAGCTGGCCCTGGCCGGCCGCTTCGGCCGCGCGGACGGCCCGACCCCCGTGCACGACGTCACGTGGGTGTTCTACGACCACGAGGAGGTCTCCTCGGACCTCTCGGGCCTCGCCCGCGTGGCCCGCCAGGCCCCCGAGCTGCTGGAGGGCGACTTCGCGGTGCTGCTCGAGCCGACCGACGGCGTCGTGGAGGGCGGCTGCAACGGCACGTGCCGGTACCGCGTCACCTTCTCCGGTGTCGCGGCGCACTCGGGCCGCGCCTGGCGCGGCGACAACGCGATCCACAAGCTGGCCCCCGTGCTCACCGCCCTGGCGGCGTACGAGCCGGCCACGGTCACGGTGGAGGGCCTGGAGTACCGCGAGGGGCTGCACGCGATCCGCGTGGCCGGCGGCGTCGCGGGCAACGTCATCCCGGACGAGGCGTCCGTGGACCTGAACTACCGGTTCGCTCCGGACAAGACCCTCGAGCAGGCCCACGCGCACGTCCGCACGGTGCTGGAGGGGGCCGGCGTGGACTGGGACGCCCAGGTGCGGATCGACGACGCCTCGCCCGCCGCCCGCCCCGGTCTGGACCGGCCGGCCGCCGCCGCGTTCGTCGCCGCCGTCGGGGGAGAGCCCCAGCCCAAGTACGGGTGGACGGACGTGGCCCGGTTCTCCCAGCTGGGCGTGCCCGCGGTCAACTTCGGCCCCGGCGACGCCCTCCTGGCCCACACGGACGACGAGCACGTGCACCGCGAGGCGGTCCACGCGTGCCTCGCGGCGCTCGCGGCCTGGCTGGCCGGCTGACCCGACGACGTCGGCCGGTGCCAGCCGCCCGACCCGCGGGCCCGCCTCGCCCGCCGCCCGGTCAGCCCGCCGTGTCCGTGGGCGCCCCGACGCGCGGGGTCGTGGGGGCGCTGGCGTCGCCGGCCGTCCGCGACGACAGCCGCCTCGAGAGCCGGGTGGCCGCCCAGGTGAGGAGGAAGTTGATCACGATGAAGATCATCGCGGCCACCACGAGGGACTGCAGGATGTTGCCGTTGCCGGAGCCGAGCTGGCGGGCGTACTGCAGGAGTTCGAAGAAGCCGATGAGGTAGCCCAGCGCCGAGTCCTTGAGGATCACCACGAACTGGCTCAGCAGCGACGGCAGCATGGCGATGAGGGCCTGGGGCACCTCCACGAGCCGCAGGGACTGGGTGCTCGTCATGCCCACCGCCGCGGCCGCCTCGCGCTGGCCGCGCGGCAGCGAGCGCACCCCGGAGCGCACCAGCTCCGCGATCACGGACCCGTTGTACAGGGTCAGCGCCGCGATCACCGCGTAGTACGGGCCGTCCTGGGGCTGGATCGCCCCGGAGCGCGCGACCTGTGCGAACAGCTGGTAGAAGAACACCATCATCACGAGCACCGGCACGGCCCGGAAGAACTCCACGACGACGGCGGCCAGCCAGCGCACCGGGCCGACCGGGGCCAGCCGCAGGAAGCCGAACACCAGGCCGAACACCACGGAGGAGACCACGGCGATGCCCGCGGACTGCAGGGTGAACTGCAGGCCCGGCAGGTAATAGTTCCGCCACGCGTTGCCGTCGACGGCGGCCAGCCAGCGGCGGCCGGAGAGCTGGCCGGTGGCGTTCATCTGGATCAGCACGAGCACCGCCACGACCAACACCGCGGCGAGGGAGACGAGGTTGGCGAGGAGGATCCGCCGGCGGGCGATCGGACCCGGGGCGTCGAAGAGGACGGAGGCCTGGGCACTCATCGGGCCACCGCCCACTTCTCCGAGGCCCACGTGGTCAGCAGGCCGATGGGGATGACGATCAGGCAGAAGCCGATCGCGAAGGTCAGGAAGATCGCCACCATCAAGTCCGGGCTGAACTCGATCATGCGCTTCATCAGGCCCGAGGCCTCCGCCACCGACGCCGCGGCGGCGACGGTGGTGTTCTTGGTCAGCGCGATCACGGTGTTGCCCAGCGGGGTGATGGCCCCGCGCAGCGCCTGGGGCAGGATCACGTGGCGGGCCGCGGGCAGGAAGCCCAGGCCGATGGAGCGGGCGGCCTCGGCCTGCCCGAGCGGGACGGTGTTGACGCCGGAGCGGATCGCCTCGCACATGAACGCCGCGTGGTAGAGCGAGAGGGCGATCACGGCGTAGATGAAGAAGTTCAGCGTGAAGTCGGACGAGAAGCTGATCTTCAGCTGTCCCCAGACGGCGAGCACGCCGAGCAGCATGATGATCGTGAGCGGGGTGTTGCGGACCACGTTGACGTAGCCGGCGCCGAGGGCGCGCAGCGAGGGGACGGGCGAGATGCGGAACAGGGCGAGCACCACGCCGAGGACGAACGAGCCGAGGGTCGCGAGGAACGCGAGCCTGATGTTCGTCCAGAACGCGAGCGGGATGTCCGCGCCGTAGTCCGCGAGGAGCGAGGAGATCGATTCCATGTCTTCTCCGAGGGTCGGGACAGGGCTGACGGGCAGGGGAGCCGCCGGGCGGGCCGAGGGTGACGGTTCAGGTCACGCCCTCGGCCCACCCGGCGCAGGAGGCCGTCAGGCGCAGGGCTCGAACTCAGCGTCCTCGCCGGAGTTCAGCGTCTCGTCGTAGGTGTAGCCCGTGCCCTCGGTGTTGGACTCGAGGGCCTTCTTCCACTCGCCGGAGTCCTTCATCTCCTTGATCGCCTCGTTGATGTCCTCGCAGCGCTCCGAGTCCTTCGGCAGGCCGACGCCGTAGCGCTCCGTGGTGAAGGTGTTGCCGACGACCTTGAACTTGCCCTTGTTGGCGTCGGCGGCGGCCAGGCCCGCGAGGATGATGTCGTCCGTGGTCACGGCGTCCACCTGGCCGGACTCGAGGTAGGTCACGCATTCGGCGTAGCCGCCCTGCTCCACCAGGTTCACGCCGGAGGCGAACTGGTCCTTGATCTTCTGGGCCGAGGTGGAGCCGGTGACGGAGCAGAGGTTCTTCCCGTCGAGGGACTCGGGGCCGGTGATCGCGGTGTCGTCCGCGCGGACCAGCAGGTCCTGGCCGGCCACGAAGTACGGGCCCGCGAAGGCGACGCGCTCCTTGCGGGCGTCCGTGATGGAGTACGTCGCGAAGATCATGTCGACCTCGCCGTTCTCCAGGGCGTTCTCCCGGTTCGCAGACGGGGTCTGGACCCACTCGATGTCCTGCTCGGCCACGCCGAGCTTGTCCGCCACGTAGCGGGCCACGTCCGTGTCGAAGCCGGTGGGCTGGGCCGAGCCCTCGCGGTAGCCCAGGCCCGGCTGGTCGAACTTGATGCCGATGCGCAGGCTCTCGCCGGAGCCGGACGACGTCGACTCGCCGGCCGAGGACGAGCCGGCGGCGTCGCCACCGCCGCCCTGCGAGGACGACGGCGCGCAGGCGGTGAGGGACAGCGCGGCCGCGGCGGTGACGGCGGACAGGGTCAGGAGCTTCGTGCGGAGCATGGTGCTCTCCTCTGGTTCGGTGCGGTGGGGTGCGACGGGGGACGGGGTCAGTGCGCGAGGATCTTGCCCAGGAAGTCCTGGGCGCGCTCGTGTCGGGGGTTCGTGAAGAAGGTGTCGGGGTCGGTGTCCTCGAGGATGGCGCCGTCGGCCATGAAGACCACGCGGTCCCCGGCCTTGCGGGCGAAGCCCATCTCATGGGTGACCACGACCATGGTCATGCCGCCCTCGGCGAGCTGGACCATGACGTCGAGGACCTCCTGCACCATCTCGGGGTCGAGGGCGGAGGTCGGCTCGTCGAAGAGCAGGGCCTTCGGCTCCATCGCCAGGGCACGGGCGATGGCCACGCGCTGCTGCTGCCCGCCGGAGAGCTGGGCCGGCATCTTCCTCGCCTGCTGGGCCACGCCCACGCGCTCGAGCAGCTCCATGGCGTGCCGCTCGGCGTCCGCCCGGCGCTTGCCCTTCACCTTGATGGGCCCGAGGGTCACGTTCTCCAGGATCGACTTGTGCGCGAAGAGGTTGAAGGACTGGAAGACCATGCCGATCTCGGCGCGCAGCTGGGCGAGCTGTCTGCCCTCGGTGGGGAGCGGCCGCCCGTCGACCAGGATGCGGCCGCCGTCGTCGTCGATGGTCTCGAGCCGGTTGATCGTGCGGCACAGCGTCGACTTGCCGGAGCCGGACGGGCCGAGGACGATCGCCACCTGGCCGCGCGGGATCCGCAGGTCGATCTGGCGGAGGGCGTGGAAGTCGCCGAAGTGCTTGTTGACGCCCTCGAGGACGATCAGGTCATCGCCCGCGGCACCGCGACGGCGCCGCACACCGGCCTCGTCGGGGAGGTGGGCGCCGTGGGGCTGCTCAGGCGTGATCTGCGTCATGCCAGTGGAATATAGCGCACGCCACACCCGGCGCGGTGCGCCGTGCGACGCCGGCCCCGGCGGCCCGCCGGCTCGTTAGGCTGGCGCCATGGCCCCACATGAGCACCCCTCGGGCGGCGACGTCGCCGCCAAGCCCCAGCGCGTCCGCCGCGGCGGGCAGGTCCTGCGCGGGGAGGCGGCGCGCACCCCCACGTTCGACCAGCTCCTCCTCGACGGCCGGCGGCCCGGCGACGCGACCCAGCCCGCCGCCGACATCGCCTCGACGACGTCCGAGGCCTGGCGTGTCCTGCGCATCCAGGCCGAGTTCGTCGAGGGCTTCGGCACCCTCGCGGGGCTGGGTCCCGCGGTCTCCGTGTTCGGCTCGGCGCGCACGCCCGAGGGCAGCGCCGAGTACGCCCTGGCCCACGAGGTCGGGACCCGCCTGGCCCGGGCCGGGTACACGGTCATCACCGGTGGGGGGCCCGGCACCATGGCGGCCGCCAACCGTGGCGCCCACGAGGCCGGTGGAGAGTCCGTGGGCCTGGGCATCGAGCTGCCGTTCGAGACCGGTCTGAACCCCTGGGTGCACGTGGGGGTGGACTTCCGCTACTTCTTCGTCCGCAAGGTCATGTTCCTCAAGTACGCGCAGGGGTTCATCGTGCTGCCCGGCGGCCTCGGCACCCTGGACGAGCTCTTCGAGGCCCTCACCCTCGTGCAGACCGGCACCGTCACCCGCTTCCCCGTGGTCCTCGTGGACCGCGGCTTCTGGGGCCCGCTCGTGGACTGGATCCGCGGCACGCTCGTGGAACGCGGCATGATCTCGCCCGAGGACCCGGACCTCGTCCAGCTCGTGGACACGGCCGAGGAGGCCGTCGCGTGCGTGCTCCGCTCGGCGGGGAGGGCCGACGCGTGAGCGGGCCGCAGGGGATCGTTCTCGTGGCCGTGCTCGTCGTCGTGCTGGGCGCCCTGGCCGCCTCCCTCGCGGGCCGGCTCACGCTCCGGGCCGACGACCCGGCCGGACGGACGCCCGGGCACCCCGTCCTGCTGCCGGAGCGGCCGCGCGCGGCGGATGTCGACCTGCTGCGGCTGGCCGTCGCGGTGCCCGGCTACCAGCGGGACCAGGTGGACGCCGTCCTGCTGCGGCTGCGGGACGCCCTCGCGCAGCGCGAGGACGAGGCGGCCGCACTGCGGGCCCGGCTGGCCGAGCTCGAGGCCGCCGACCCGTCCCGGAGCGATCCGGCGGCGCGCGCCTGAGTCGCGGGCCGGGCTCGGTGCAGGCCATCGTTTGGCGCGAGCACGCGGAATCCGCGATAATGGTGATGTGACCGGCCTCGCGCACGCCCGCGTGCGGGGGCGCCGGAGGCGTCCGGACAGTGCCCGCTCCCGCGGTCACCGGACGCCGTGACGGGAACATCATCCAGAAGGGAAGTCGCAATGGCCGCCATGAAGCCCCGCACCGGGGACGGTCCCATGGAAGTGACCAAGGAGGGGCGCAGCCTGATCATGCGCGTGCCGATCGACGGCGGCGGCCGTCTCGTGCTGGAGATCAACGCGGACGAGGCCCGCGAGCTCAAGGAGTGCCTCGAGGGCGTCATCCAGGCCTGAGCCCGGACCCCTTCGACGCGGACGCCCCGCGCACCGTCACGGTGCGCGGGGCGTCCGCGTCCCCGGCGACGCCGCGGATCAGCGGCGCACCGCGATCAGCACGCCCGTGCCGGAGGGGACGACGGCGGACAGCCAGTGCTCGTCCTCCCGGATGAGGCGGTCCACCGCCCGGGCGGACACGGTGGACTCGTCGCGCACGGCGGGCCGGGGAACGCGGTCCCCGTCGAGGGCGTCCACCACGACGAGCACGCCGCCGGGGGCGAGCATGCGCGCGGCCTGCTCGACGTCGAACTGACGCGCGGCCGGGTCCCCGTCCACCAGGACCATCTCATAGGCGCCGCTCGTGAGCCGGGGGAGGACGAGCCGGGAGCGCCCCGTGATCATGCGGGTGCGGCTCGTGGGCAGGCGGGCCTCCGAGAACGCCTCGCGGGCCGCACGCTGGGCCTCCGCGTCCGGGTCCACGGTGGTGAGGACCGTGCGCTCGGGCAGACCGCGCATCAGGGCGAGCCCCGAGACGCCGGCGCCCGTGCCCACCTCCACGACCGCCGCGGGGGCCCGTGTGGCCGCCAGCACCGTCAACAGGGCCGCCGTCCCCTCGCTCACCGGCGGCACGTCCAGCTCGGCGGCGCGCTCGCGGGCGCGCAGGACGACGTCGTCCTCGGTGGCCCGGCTCTCCGACCAGGCCCAGGACGCGTGCTTGTCGGTGGGCTGGGGCTGCAGGGCGCTCATGGGTGACTCCGGGACGACGACGGCGGGACCTCGCCCGCGGCACGGGCGACGCGGGCCAGTGTACGGGTCGGCACGCGGCCGCGACCCAGAGTTCTCCCAGGAGGCGGGCCGATGATGGGAGATGGCACGAACCGGCTCCCGCCGTGCGGGAGGCCGTTCGCCGGACCGAGGACGCGAGGACCGAGGAGGTGGCCGCATGGGACGTCGACACACCCAGCGCCACATGGACGCCTACCTCGAGGGCTCCCTCCCCGCCGCGTCCCGGGCGCGCATCGCCCGCCACCTGGACCGCTGCCCCGAGTGCCGCGCCACCGTCCAGGCCCGGGCCCGCGTGCTCGACGCCGCCCGCACGGTGCACCAGCGTCCGGCCGGCGCCGTCGTCGCCCCGGTGCTGCGCGCCCGCGGGGTCTCCGGCCGCCTCGTGGTGGGGCTGCTGACCTTCGTCGTCCTGCTCGGCGGGCTGTTCACCGCGGTCTGGGTGGCCGGCGCGCCCCGCACCGCGGCCCTGCGCACGGCCCCGACCCCGACGGACACCGTCGCCCTGCCGGCGGCCGGGACCGCGTCGACGGACCGGCGCGGCACCGTCGCGGAGCTGCGGGGTCAGGGCTGGACGGTGCCCTCCCTCGTGGGGGCCGGCCTGGAGCCGCTCACCGTCGACACCGCCCAGACGGCCGAGGACGTGGAGGTCGTCGTCGGCTGGGGCCGGGACGAGCCGACCGTGACCGTCCGTGAGTGCCGACCCCGGATCGTGGGAGCCGCCCCGGAGGGCTGTGCCTCGACCGCGCCCCTGAGCACGGGGGCACAGGAGCGTCGGCTGGCCGGCGGCGGCGTCTACCGGATCGTCCCGGCGGGGGAGCAGGACGGCTGGACGGCCGAGCTGACCACGCCCCAGGCCGCCTACCGCGTGGAGGCCAGCCTGCCGGACGAGCGCGCCGACGCGGTCCTCACCCACCTGCTGGTCTCCGAGCGGGCACGGGTGCTCGAGCTGGGCGGCGGCGACGCCGTCGAGGAACGCCTCGAGCGAGGCCTCGAACGCATCGCGGACGCCGTGCCGCGCCCCCGCGGCTGAGCCGCCCCGCCCCCGCGGCTCCGGGCTGGGCGGCGGTGCCCCTCTAGTAGAGTTCGGAGGGTGTTTGGTATCAACGGCAGCGAGTTCATCATCTTGGCGGTGCTCGCGATCGTCATCCTCGGGCCGGAGAAGCTCCCCGAGTACACGCGCGCCTTCACCGACTGGCTGCGCGTCATGCGCGACAAGGCCGAGGGTGCCAAGGCGCAGTTCAAGGAGGAGACCGGCACGGACTTCGACGAGGTGGACTGGCGCAAGTACGACCCCCGCCAGTACGACCCGCGTCGCATCATCCGCGACGCGCTCCGCGAGCCCGCCGGCGGCTCGTCCACGCCCGCGTCCCGGGCGGCGCAGGCGACGGGCATCAGCGCCGAGGACGTGCACGGCGGCCTCACCCGCCAGGACCTGGCGGACATGGATCCGCGCACGCTCTTCCGCCGCCCCGCCGGGGCCGGCAGCACCGCCTCCGCGGAGTCCGGCACCGCCGCCGCACAGACCCGGTCGACCACGCCCGGCGCGGGGGCGGCCGCCGTGGGCGGCGCCGCCGCAGCCCTGATGGCCTCCGGCCGGGCCGATGCCCTCGTCGAGGAGCGTCCTGCCGCCGTCGAGACCGAACCGGACCCGCTCGAGCTGCTCGGGCTGGCGCCCGCCCCCTTCGACGTCGACGCGACCTGACGCCGCCGCGCGCGTCGGGTGCCCCGGCCGGGGCGCCGGCACCCGAGGTCAGCGAGGGGTGAACGGCAGAGGCCGCCCGGCCAGCCCGCGCGGCCGCACGGCCACCCGCTGCGCGATCTGCGTCAGCGCCCGGCCCGCGGGGCTCTCCGGCGCGGACACCACCACGGGTTCGCCGGCGTCGCCGCCCGCGCGCAGCGCCGGGTCCAGGGGGACGGTGCCCAGCAGCGGCACCTGAGTGCCCAGCACCCCGGACAGCCGCTCCGCCACCTCGGCGCCGCCGCCGGTTCCGAACACATCCAGGACGGTGCCGTCCGGCAGGGTCATCGGCCCCATGTTCTCCACGACGCCGGCCACGGTCTGGCCCGTCTGCTCCGCCAGCTGACCGGCGCGCGCGGCCACCTGCGCGGCGGCGTGCTGCGGCGTGGTCACCACGAGCAGCTCCGAGGCGGGCAGCAGCTGCGCCGTCGAGATCGCGATGTCACCGGTGCCCGGGGGCAGGTCCACGAGCAGGACGTCCAGGTCGCCCCAGTGCACGTCCGTGACGAACTGTTCGAGCGCGCGATGCAGCATCGGCCCGCGCCAGGCCACCGGCCGGTCCGCGTCGAGGAACATGCCGATCGAGATGACCTTCACGTCCCGCACCACGGGGGGCAGGATCATCCGGTCCAGCTTCGTCGGGGTGGCGCTCACGCCCAGGAGCCCGGGGATGGAGTAGCCGTGCACGTCCGCGTCGATCAGGCCGACGGCGAGCCCGCGCGCGGCGAGCGCGACCGCGAGGTTGGCCGTGACCGAGGACTTGCCCACGCCGCCCTTGCCCGAGGCCACCGCGAGGACGCGCGTGAGCGTGTCCTTCCCGAACGGGTTCGTCGGCCGAGTCGCGCGCAGGGCGTCCTGCAGCGCCAGGCGGCGCTCGGGCTCCATGACCCCGACGCGGACGTCCACGGACCCGCAGCCGGGCACGTCGGCGACGGCGGCGGCCACGTCCGTCTGGATCGTCCCGCGCAGGGGGCACGCGGCGATCGTGAGCAGCACCGCGACCTCGACGACGCCCGGGGCGGTCTCCACGACCGACTCCACCATGCCGAGGTCGGTGATCGGGCGGCGGATCTCGGGGTCCTGGACCGTGGCGAGCCGTTCCAGCACCCGGCGCTCGAGGTCGGTGCGGACCTCGGGCACGGGCAGGCCCAGGGCGCTCATCGGCCGCCCCCGTCCACCGGGCCCGCACCGTCGGCGGGACCGGCCGCCGGGCCGGACCCCCCGGCCTCGCGGGCCTCGCGGGCCTCCTGGGCCTCCCGGGCCTCCTGCGCCGCGAGGGTGGCGAGCGTGGTGGTCGTGGGCTCGGCGCCGGCGTCGCCGCGCCGCGCATCCCGGCCGCGGCCCTTGGTCTTCTTGTTCTTGCGGGGCTGGGCCTCGGCGCCCGGGAGGCCGGCGCGCAGCTCCTCCCGGATCTCCTCCCGGATCTCCTCCCGCAGCTCGGCGCGCAGCGCCTCGCGGAGGTCGTCCCTGAGGTCGTCCTGGACGCCGCGCAGCTCGCCGCGCACGAAGTCGCGCGTGGCGACCTCCTGGACGGCCAGCCGCAGACCGGCGATCTCGCGGGTGAGGAACTCGGTGTCGGCGAGGTTGCGCTCGGCGCGGTCACGGTCCTCGCGCAGCGCGACCTTGTCCCGGTCGTCCTGGCGGTTCTGCGCCAGCAGGAGCAGGGGTGCGGCGTAGGACGCCTGGAGGGAGAGCATGAGCGTGAGCGCGGTGAAGCCGAGCTCGGCGGAGTCGAACCGCCACGCCATCGGGCCGAACGTGTTCCAGCCCAGCCAGGCGGCGCAGAACAGCGTCATCCAGACGAGGAACTGCGGGGTGCCCATGAAGCGGGCGATGCCCTCGGTGGCCTCGCCGAAGGCGTCCGGGTTCGGGGCCAGCCGGGGCACGCGGCGCCCGCTGGCGCTCAGCGGGGTGTCCAGGCCGGTGCCGCGGCCCGGGCGCAGGTATCGCGCGGTCTGGGTCATGCTCACACCTCCGGTGTCGTGCGGCGGCGGGCCGCGGGGTCAGGTTGCGGGGCGGGTCTCGGCGTCGTCGAGGTCCATGGCCCGCCAGTCGTCGGGCAGGATGTGGTCGAGCAGGTCGTCCACGCTCACGGCCCCGACGACGCGGTCCTGCTCGTTCACCACGGGGATGCACGTGAGGTTGTAGGTCGCGAGCTCGCGGGTCACGTGGGCGATGGGGGCGAGGTCCGAGACGGCCTCGAGATCCTTGTCCATGATGTTGCCGATCGCCTCCGGCGGCGGGTACCGCAGCAGGCGCTGGAAGTGGACGACGCCGAGGAACCGGCCCGTCGGCGTCTCCAACGGCGGCCGGGCCACGATCACGAGCGAGGCCAACGCGGGGGAGATCTCCTGCTGTCGGATGGTCGCCATGGCCTCGGCCACGGTGGCCTCCGGGGGGAGGATGACCGGCACGGGGGTCATGAGCGAGCCCGCCGTGCCCTCCTCGTACTCGAGCAGGCGCCGGACGTCCTCGGCGTCCTCCGGCTCCATGCGTTCGAGCAGCAGCTCCTGCTGGGAGTCGGGCAGCTCGTGGAGCAGGTCCGCCGCGTCGTCCGGGTCCATCTCCTCCAGGACGTCGGCGGCGCGGTCGATGTCCAGCTGGGAGAGGATCTGCACCTGGTCGTCGTCGGGCAGCTCCTGGAGCACGTCCGCGAGGCGTTCGTTCTGCAGCTCCCTGGCGACCTCGACGCGGCGCTTCTCCGACATGTCGTGGAGCATGTCCGCCAGGTCGGCGGGCTTGAGGTCCTCGTGCGCGGCGAGGAAGCTCGTGGCCCCCTGCGGGTCGGCCTGCGCCGTCCAGCGGGCCTCGTCCCAGTTCAGCAGGAGGTGCTCGCCCCGCTGGGCGCGGCCGAAGGGGCCGCGGCCGACGATGCGGCGCACGTACAGGTCCGAGACCAGCCAGTCGCCGTTGCGCTGCTGCTCCAGCCCGATGTCCTCCAGGAAGGCCTCGCCCGACCCGTCGGAGAGGCGCACCTTCCGGTCGAAGAGGTCGGCGGCCACCATCTGCTCGGCGCCACGGCGGGAGAACCGGCGCAGGTTGATCAGCCCGGTCGTGATGATCCGGCCCGAGTCCATGGACGTCACCCGCGTCATCGGGACGAAGACGCGCTTCTTGCCGGGGACCTCGATCACGAGGCCGGTGGCGAACGGGGCCGCGGCGGGGCCGCGGTCCAGCACGACGACGTCGCGCAGCCGGCCCAGGCGGTCGCCGAGGGGGTCGAAGACGTCCAGGCCCAGCAGGCGGGCCACGAAGATCTTGGGGGAGCTCACCGACCCAGCCTACGGCGTACCGGGCCGCGGCTCCGTGTCCGCGGACGGCGGACCCCCGCCCGCCCGGGTACCGGGCCGGGCACAATGGGTCCATGTCGATCATGATGCCCAACCCTCAGCCCGGAGCCGAGCAGGGCCTGCCCCGCGGCGAGCTGCTGGCCACCTACGCCACCTACGCGCAGGCGCGCGATCAGGTGGACCGCCTCGCCGCCACGGACTTCCCCGTGAGCGCCGTGTCGATCGTGGGCAAGGACCTGCGGGTCGTGGAGCGGGTGCGCGGCCGGCTGAACTACGCCCAGGTGGCGTTGTCCGCGGGTGTGCGCGGCGTGTTCTTCGGCGGACTGATCGGCGTGTTCCTCTACCTGCTGGCCCCCGAGGCCGGCCCGGGGCAGATCCTCACCTCCATGCTGCTGGGCCTGGCGGTGTGGCTGATCTTCGGCGTGATCGGCTTCGCGATGCGTCGGGGGCAGCACGGCTTCGCGTCCTCGCAGGCCGTCGTGCCCACGGCCTTCGACCTCGTGGTCGCGTTCGACCACGCCGCCCGCGCCCGCCAGGAGCTGGGCCTGGGCGGTGCCGCGGCCCCGACGCCGCCCGCGGCGTCGCAACCGGCGCCCGCCCCCGC
>NZ_JBVFVY010000010.1:0-81648 GCF_055522295.1 Micrococcus sp. CS26 | reverse complement strand
CGGCGGGCCAGAGGGAGGAACGCTCATGGCGGCCACGCTACCAACGGGGGCGGACGCGCCAGGCCGCGGGCGCCGTCGTCGGGAGCGGCTCCGTGGCCCACGCCACGCCCGCGCGCCCGCGACACGCGCGCGGTGGCGGCGGGCCGAACGCCTCGTCTACGGTGCTCCCCATGGCCTTGTTCTCCCAGCCGGTGTTCATCAACCTCCCGACGACGGACACCGAGCGGATCCGTGAGTTCTGGACGACCCTGGGCGCCACCGCAATGGACGACTACTCGGACGAGCACTCGGTGTGCATCGAGCTCACCGAGTCGACGTACGCGATGTACCTCAGCCCCGGCTACTACACCGACTTCATCGGCAACCGTGAGATCGCCGACTGCCTCACCACCAACTCCGCCCTCATGGCGCTGACCGTCGGCGACGCCGCGGCGGTGGACGCCCTGGCGGACCGGGCGATCGAGCTCGGCGCCGCCGAGGTGCCCCTGCCCGAGGACCTGCGCGAGGAGATGGCCGACTCCGGCATGCACTCCCGCGAGATCGTCGACCCGGACGGGCACCAGTGGGAGTTCGTCACCGCCTGAGCCCGCCGGCTCAGGCGCCGAGTCGCCCGGTGAGGCGCGCGTGCATCGCCGCGGAGGCCTCGTTCAGCCCCGTCACCTCGGCGTGGATCCCGTGCCGGGCGTACTTGGTCAGCACCGAGTCGAGCGCGGCCACAGTGGAGGCGTCCCACACGTGCGCGGCACTCATGTCGATCACGACGCGCGGCGGGTCGAGGGCGTACTCGAACTGCGAGTAGAGGTCGTTCGAGGACGCGAAGAACAGGGCGCCGTGCACGCGATACGTGACGGCGTCGCCGTCGTCGTGGACCTCGCGGACCACCGTGACCAGACGCGAGACGCGCTGAGCGAAGAGCACCAGCGCAGCGAGCACGCCCACACCCACGCCGATCGCGAGGTTGTGAGTGAGCACCGTGGCCGCCACGGTCACGACCATGACGGCGGTCTCCGAGCGCGGCATCGCGCGCAGGGTGGCGGGGCGCACCGAATGCCAATCGAAGGTGGCGGCGGCCACGAACATCATCACGCCCACGAGCGCGGCCATGGGGATCTGCGCCACGAAGCCGCCGAAGGCCACCACGAGCACCAGCAGGAACACGCCCGCGAGGAACGTGGAGATCCGGGTGCGGGCGCCGTTCGCCTTGACGTTCATCATGGTCTGCCCCACCACGGCGCAGCCGCCCATGCCGCCGAACAACCCCGAGACCACGTTCGCGACACCCTGCCCCCAGGACTCGCGCGTCTTGTCCGAGCGGGTGTCGGTGATGTCGTCCACGAGCTTCGCGGTGAGCAGGGACTCGAGCAACCCCACGAACGCGATGCCGACGCTGAACGGCAGGATCAACCGGAGGGTCTCCCACGTCAGCGGGACGTCCGGCAGGCCGAGCACGGGCAGCGCATCCGGCAGCGCGCCCCGGTCCCCCACGCGCGGCACGGCCAGGCCGGCGGCCATCACCAGGGCGGTGACCACGACGACGGCCACGAGCGTCGCCGGCACCGCCGTGGTGAGCCGCGGCAACAGCACCACGATCGCCAGGGCCAACGCCGTGAGCGGGTACACGAGCCACGGGACGCCGATCAGCTCGGGCAGCTGCGAGGTGAACACGAGGATGGCCAACGCGTTGACGAACCCCACCATCACCGAGCGCGGGACGAACCGCATGAGCCGGGCCACACCGAACACGCCGAGCAGGATCTGGATGACGCCGCCGAGGATGATCGCGGCAAGCAGGTGCCCCACCCCGTACGCGTGGGACAGCGGTGCGACGACGAGCGCCACCGCCCCCGTGGCCGCGGAGATCATGGCGGGCCGGCCGCCCACGATCGCCGTGGTCACCGCCATGGTGAAGGACGCGAACAGCCCGACGCGCGGATCCACGCCCGCGATGATCGAGAACGCGATGGCCTCCGGGATCAGCGCGAGCGCCACCACGACGGCGGCCAGCACCTCCGTGCCCAGCAGCCGAGGGCTGCGCAGGGTGCGCAGGACGGACTGCCGCTGGAGCGGCGTGAGGGCAGGCGGGGGCGCGGCGGGTAAGGCGGGCATGCTCCCGAGGGTAGCGGTGCGCGGGCGGGGTGCCCGCCGGTGAGCGGGCCCGCCCGCCACCCCTCACGCCGTCCGCATCACCCGCACGGGGTCGCGGAACGCGGCGAACGCCGCCGGGGCGAGGCTGGCCAGCAGCGCGGTGAGGGCGGCCAGCACGGCCACCGCCGCCACGAAGTCCACCCCCAGCGTCCCGCCCTGGCCGGCGACGACGGCGTACCCGGCTCCGGAGCCCAGCACGGCGCCCAGCAGCGCAGGCACGGCGGTGCGCACGGCCACGAGCAGGATCAGGTCTCCGCGGCCGATGCCGAGGGTGCGGCGGCGGCCGAGGTCGCGGCGGCGGATGAGGACGTCGGCGAGCACCACGATGGACACGAAGAACGCGCCGGCTCCGAGGATCAGCAGCAGCAGGGAGCGTCCGAGCCCGGCGAGCTCGCCGGTGATCACCTGGTTGCCGGCGGAGAGGGCACGGGCGGTCTGGATGGAGGAGGCGCGCGGGTCGGGGTCGATCACGGCGAGCGCGGCCTCCTGCATGGCGCGGGTGCCGGCGGTGTCGGCGGCGAGGACGCGGACCTGCTGCATCACGAGGGCGTCCGGGGCGGCGGGGACGGTGAGGGCGTAGCCGTCGAGGTCCTGGAAGGGGTCCTGGGCCTGAAACGCCCCGACGACGGCCCACTGGCGGCCGTCCGTGGCCTCGATCGCTCCGGAGGGCTGGGCGAGGCCGAGCTCGGCGAGCTTGGCCTCGGGGACCACCACCTCGCCGGGGGCGGGCAGGCGGCCGCGGGTCAGCTCGATGCCACGGTCCAGGGTGCCGACCACGTTCGTCACGGCCACGCGGGCGCCGCCCCGGCCGATCCCGGTGTTCACGGCGTCCATGGGCGAGTCCCGGGCGAGGGCGGCCTCGGCGGTGTCGAGTCCGGCGAGGGTGGCCGCGGTGGCGCCGGTGAGGAAACCGGTGCCGCCGGTGTCGGTGACGGTGAGCACGCGGGCGCCGGGGCCGGAGAGCTCTGCGGCGACGGCCGCCTCGGTGGCGGCCTGCCTGCCCACGGTGGCCACGGCGGCGAAGCACATGGCGGCCACCACGAGCAGCACGAGGGCGGAGGGCACGGGAGAGGTGCGTGCGGCGGTGACGGCTTCACGCAGCAGGGTGCGCAGGTTCATGGGCGGTCCTCCCGGTTCACAGCCGCACCACCTCGTCGGCGCGGGCGACGACGGCGGGGTCGTGGGTGGCGACCACCACGGTGCGCCCCTCGGCGGCGGCATCGGCGAGGGCGTCCATGACGAGGCCGGCGTTGTCCGGGTCGAGGTTGCCCGTGGGCTCGTCCGCGAGGACGACGACGGGCGCGTTCACGAGGGCGCGGCACACGGCCACCCGCTGCGCCTGCCCGCCGGAGACCTGCCCGGGCCGGTGGTCGGCGCGGTGGGCGAGGCCGAAGCGCTCGAGCAGCGCCCGTGCCCGGTCCTCGAGCGTCTGGCGCTCCAGCCCGGCGTAGAGGCCGGGCTCCACCACGGAGTCCAGGATGGGGCGGGACGGGTCCAGCTCCGAGTCCTGGAACACGAATCCCACGGAGGCGGCGCGCAGGCGGGAGCGCTCCCGGTCCGGGCGGGTGGAGGCGTCGACGTCGCCGAGGCGCACCACTCCGGAGGTGGGCGTGAGCATGAGCCCGAGCACGTACAGGAGGGTGGACTTGCCGCGCCCGGAGGGTCCGGTGAGGGCGGTGACGGCGCCCGGCGTGAACGCGTGGGTGAGGCCGTCGAACAGCTCCTCGGCGGCGCGGGTGTAGGCGAAGCGCAGGTCCTCGACGGCGAGGGCGGCGGGGACGACGGGGGCGGCGGGCGTGCCCGGGGTGGCGGGCCCCGTCATCGGGTGCCGTTCAGCACGCGCACCTGCTCGCCGGCGTCCACGCCGTCCACGACGGCGAGGCCGTCGGCGGAGCCGAGGACGGTGACGGTGCGGTCCTCCGCGGCGCCGTCCCGGACCACCGTGACCGTCGCGGCGCCGTCTGGCTGGGTGCGCAGGGCGGACACGGGGACCACGGGCCCGGAGACGGGCGGGACCACGCTGACCTGGGAGAGCAGGGAGGTGGTGGCGTCGGCGGGCAGGGTGTCGCAGTCCTCGCCGCAGACCACGCCGCCGTCCGGGGCGGTGAGGGTGATGCGGATCAGGCCCTGCTCGTCGGAGGTGGACTCGCCGGCGACGGCCTTCCATTCGTGTTCGCCGTGGGGCACGGTGACCTGGGTGCCGGCCGGGATGAGGGCGGCCTGCTCCTGGTTGACCTCGAGGGCGAAGTCCGGTTGGTCGCCGGGGCGGGCCACCACGTTCTCGCCGCCGGCGAGGGTGGTGCCGACGGCGGTGGTCTTCGCGTCCACGCTGAGGGGCGCGGGGAGGGCGTCGAGGACCACGAGCTGGCCGAGCTCCACGGTGTCCGCGGCGGGGTAGCCGCGTTCGGTGAGCCAGTCGTCCCAGGCGTCCGCGGTGGCCTCGTCCCACGTGCCGGTGGCCTCCACCTTCGCGCCGGTGGCGGCGAGCATGCGCTGGAACGCGGCGACGTCGTCGCCGGAAGTGCCCTCCCCGAGAGGGCGCCACTGGGGAAGCTCGCCCTGGAGGACGAGCACGGGCTTCTGGGCGACGGCGTACAGCACCTCCCCGGCAGCCACCTCGCCGGACTCTCCGGCCCGGGTGACGACGCCGGTCAGCGCGTTCACCGCCGCCGGCGTCTGCTCGCGCGACACGGAGACGCCGAGGGTGATGACGCGGCCGAGCTCCTGCTCGGCGACGGTGACGAGGGCGCTCGCGGCCGGACGCTGCTCGGCCTGAGCCGGAGGGGTGAGCGTGACCCGGCCGGCCCAGAAGGCGAGCGCGGCGACGGCCACGAGCGCAAGGACGAGGGCGGCCCAGCGGGCGGGGCGATTCATCCGGATGACCCCCAGAAGACATCCTGCGGCGGAAGCTCCGGGCATGTCTGCGCGACCTCGGCCTGGCGTTCTGCCGACACGCCCCTCATGCTGTCCGCGAAGGGCCACCACTGGTGGCGGCCTGGAGTGTAGAACGCGGAGACGAATGCCTCTTTGGAGGGGCGCGCGGAGGTGTCGACCGTGTAGCCGTAGGCCTCGAGACACGGGATGAGGTATTGGTCCCAGTAGTCATAGACGAGGCGGAGCTGCGGATCGGTCCAGTCCTGGGTGTAGCTCGGATCCACCGGGTGCTGTGCGTAGCAGGTCACGTAGGCCGCCTCGAAAGCAGACCTCTGGGACTCAGGTGGGGTGTCGATCTGAATTCCCCCGGTCGGACCGACCGAGTTCGGCCACCCGGCCTCGGCCAGGCATGTGGACACCATGCGGTCCGACTCGAGGGACGTGGCGTACCACCCGGAGCGCTCCACCTGAGGCGGCGCGGGCATTCCCGCCCCCTGAGCGTGCCGCGCGACTTGCTCACGGTAGGCGCGCTCCTTCTCCGCCTCCGTCGTCAGGAGGGGTTCGATCCTCTCGGTGGGAACCCACTGCGAGGCGTCCCAGGTCTTCTCGGCCGTCGCGGTGGGGGGAGCGGCGACCGTGGATGAACCGCCGAGGCCCGCAGACTCCCGACCGACGCAGCCGGTGAGGGTCAGGGCGACGGCCGCCACCAGGGCGGCCGTCGCAGGAATGCGTAATGAAGTCATCGGTGCCGGCGAGTCAGTACGGGTAGTAGCAGTAGCCGTAGGTGCCCGACAGGAGGAGTCCTGCGCTGCAGTCCTGCCGACCGGAGTCCGTCAGCGCCTGCGCTGGCACCGCACCGGAGACGGCCAACGGTCCAGCGACGGCCACGCCGGCACCGACCTTAGAAATCCGCTGCTTCATACCCATGTCGCTCCTCCTTATGGTTCACGCTCAGTCGTGATCTGCGTCACACTCTATGAAGGTGCTCGCCCTGTGTCCAGAGAATTCTCGGTCGGTCCACAGACGTGCCCCACCAGGGAGTCAAGAGGGTCCTGCGCGTGACGGATGCGCAATCTCAGGGGACGAATGAGCGCGGCCACACCGGCAGGGGTGGCCCGACGATCGGGTTTCGATACTCCCGTCACCGCCGCGCGCCCTAGCCCCGTACACCTCCGGCTCCGGAGAGGTGCGGGCTCGTGAAACTCACCGGCACCTGGATCGAGAAGGTCATCGGGTGGTCCCGTGTCGCAGCGACGCCAGCGGCCAGTGGCTGGGCGCCGGCGCCATCCAGCCCCGGCCTCAGCGGGCGTCCTCGCGCGCGGCGGGCGCGCCGTCGTCGTCCTGCTCCTCCGCCTGTTCCCCGCCCTGGAACTGGCTCCTGTACAGCCGGAAGTACGCGCCGCGAGCGGCCAGCAGCTGATCGTGCGAGCCCTGCTCCACGATGTCGCCGTCCTCCATCACGAGGATGACGTCCGCGTCCCGGATGGTGGAGAGGCGGTGGGCGATCACGAAGCTCGTGCGGTCCGAGCGCAGCGCCGCCATCGCGCCCTGGACCAGCACCTCGGTGCGGGTGTCCACGGAGGAGGTGGCCTCGTCCAGGATCAGGAGCGAGGGCTGGGCCAGGAACGCACGGGCGATGGTGATGAGCTGCCGCTCGCCCGCGGACACGTTGGCGGCGTCCTGCTCGATCACGGTGTCGTAGCCGTCGGGCAGGGTGTGCACGAAACGGTCCACGTAGGTGGCCTTCGCCGCCGCGACGACCTCCTCGTCCGTGGCGTCGAGTCGGCCGTAGCGGATGTTCTCCCGGATGGTCCCGCCGAAGAGCACGGCGTCCTGGAGCACCATGCCGGTGGCGGCGCGCAGCTCGCCGCGGCTGACCGTGCGGGTGTCCACGCCGTCCAGCAGGATCCGCCCGCCGTCCACCTCGTAGAACCGCATGATCAGGTTGACCAGGGTGGTCTTGCCGGCACCGGTCGGCCCGACGATCGCGACCGTCTGCCCCGGCTCCGCCACGAAGTTCAGGTCCGTGATGAGCGGCTTCTCCGGCGTGTAGGAGAAGCGCACATGCTCGAACTCCACGCGACCGCGCAGCGGGCGCGGGAGGTGGGCGACGCCGTCGGGCCCGGGGATGGCGGAGGGCGCCGTTTCCCGAACGAAAGCGCTCTCGGAGGGCGCCGTTTCCCAAACGAAAGTGCCGTCGGGGGTGCGGGCGGGGGTGCCGTCGGGGGTCTCCTCCGGCTCGTCGAGGAGCTCGAAGATGCGCTCGGCCGACGCCACGCCGGAGATCAGCATGTTGGACATGCCGGCGATCTGCCCAAGCGGCTGGTTGAACTCGCGCGAGTACTGGATGAACGCGGTCACGGCGCCGAGGGTCATCTGCCCGTTGGCCACGCGCAGGCCGCCGACCACCGCGATGCCCACGTAGCCCAGCCAGTTCACCCACTGCATGATCGGCATGATCATCCCCGAGTAGAACTGCGCCGTGAACGCGGCCTCGTACAGCTCCTCGTTGCGCTCGTCGAAGCGCGCGGCCATGTCCCGCTGACGGCCGAACACGGTCACCAGCTCGTGCCCCGTGAACGACTCCTCGATGTGCCCGTTGAGCCGGCCCGTCTCCCGCCACTGCGCGGAGAAGAGCGCCTGGGACTTCTTGCCGATCACGCCCACCACCACACCGGCCACCGGCAGGGCGATCAGGGCGATGAGCGCGAGCTGCCAGGACAGCCAGAACATCATGCCGACGATGCCGATCACGGTCAGCGCCGAGTACACGAGCGAGGCGAACGCCTGCTGGAGGGCCTGCTGGACGTTGTCCACGTCGTTGGTGGTGCGGGAGAGCAGGTCGCCACGCTGCCCGCGGTCGAAGTGGCTCAGCGGCAGCCGGTTGATCTTGGCCTCGATGTCCTCGCGCAGGCGGAACACGAGGCGCATCACGAGGTCGTTGAGCACGCGGCCCTGCAGCCACATGAACAGCTGGGCCACGAGGTACATGGCCAGCACGATCAGGATCAGCCGGCCCAGCTCGGTGAAGTCGATCCCCTCGCCCGGTGTGAACGCCATGCCGGAGAGCATCTCCGCGGCCTGGTCCTCGCCCTGGGCGCGCAGCCCGTCGATGACCTGCTCGCGGCTCAGCCCGCCGGGCATCTGCGCGGAGACCACGCCGCCGAAGATCACGTCCATCGCCCGGCCGAGCACGCGCGGCGCCCACACGTTGAACACCACGGCCACCAGCACCGTGACGGCGACGACGGCCAGCCCCAGCTTCTCCGTGCGGAACAGGCTCATGAGCCGCTTCGCGGACGGCCAGAACGCCTTGGCCTTGCGGGCCGGCCCGCCGCCCCAGTCGTCGGTGGCGCCCTGCTCCTGGATCTCGAGGATCTCCTCGTCCGTCAGGTGCTCGCTCATGCCACGTCCTCCGCGGTCAGCTGGGAGTCCACGATCTCCCGGTAGGTCTGGTTGTCCGCCAGCAGCTCGGCGTGGGTGCCGCGGCCGACCACGCGGCCCTCGTCCAGCACGATGATCTGGTCGGCGTCGGTGATGGTGGCCACCCGCTGGGCGACGACGATCCGGGTCACCCCGGCCGCCGCGCGGTCGAGCGCCGCCCGCAGCCGCGCGTCGGTGGTGACGTCCAGGGCGGAGAATGAGTCGTCGAACACGAGGACCCGCGGCTCGGCCACGAGGGCACGCGCGATGGACAGGCGCTGGCGCTGGCCGCCCGAGACGTCCGTGCCGCCCTGAGACAGCCGCGAGTCCAGACCGGAAGCCGCCGCCTCTCCCTTGCCGGTGGTGCGGGCGCGCACGAAGTCGGCGGCCTGGGCCGTCTCGAGGGCCGCCCAGATGCGCTCGTCCGAGGCGTCCGGGGCCCCGAACTGCATGTTCTCCCGCACGGTGCCGGAGAACAGGTACGGCTTCTGCGGCACGAGGGCCACGGCCTCGGTCAGCTCGGCCCGGGCCAGGTCGGTCACCGGCACGCCGTCCACGAGCACCTCGCCGGACGTCGCGTCGTACAGCCGCGGCAGCAGACTGATCAGCGTGGACTTGCCGGAGCCGGTCGAGCCGATGATCGCCGTCGTGGTGCCGGGGGCGACGGCGAAGCTCACGTCGTCGAGCACCGGCGCCTCGGCGCCGGGGTACTGGAAGGTGACGTGGCGCAGCTCCACGGCGCCGTCGCGACGCGCGGGGCTCACCGGGCGGGCCGGCTCGCCGAGCGTGGGGACGGTGTCCAGGACCTCGCCGATGCGGCGCGCGGAGATCACGGCGCGCGGGAGCATCATCATCATGAAGGTGCCCATCATCACCGCCATGAGGATCTGCAGCAGGTACTGCATGAACGCGGTGAGCGCGCCGACCTGCACGAGCCCCGCGTCCACGCGCTGGCCGCCGAACCACAGGACGGCGGCGGTGGCGAGGTGGAGGATCATCGTGATGACCGGGCCGAGCAGCACGAACAGCCGGCCGATCCGCACGGACGTCTCCGTCAGGGCGGCGTTGGCGTCCGTGAACCGGCGCGCCTCGTGGCGCTCGCGCACGAACGCGCGGACCACGCGGATGCCCTGGATCTGCTCGCGCATCACGCCGTTGACGTCGTCGATGTTGTCCTGCATCCGCTGGAACAGCGGCATGAGACGCGCGACGATCCACGCCACGATCACCAGCAGCACCGGCACGGAGACCCACACGAGCCAGGACAGGCCCGGGTCCTCGCGGATGGCCATGATGATGCCGCCGACCGCCATGATCGGCACGGCCACCATGAAGTTCAGGGCCATGAGGGTGAGCATCTGGACCTGGTTGACGTCGTTGGTGCCGCGCGTGATGAGGGTCGCGGCGCCGAAGCGGCCGAGCTCCTCCGCGGAGAACGCGTCCACGCGGGTGTAGACGGCGCGGCGCAGGTCCCGGCCGACGCCCATCGAGGCCTTCGCGCCGAACCACACGGCGGCGATCGCGGCGACCACCTGCACCAGCGCGACGCCGAGCATCACGAGGCCGAGGTCCCAGATGCGGGCGGTGTCGCCGCGGGCCACGCCCTCGTCGATGATGCGGGCGTTGAGGCTGGGCAGGTACAGCATGGCCAGCGTGCTGATCAGCTGCAGCACGACGACGGCCGCGACGGCGCCGCGATAGCGCCGGCCGTGACGGCGGAGCAGGGTCCAGAGCATGGGGCTCCCAGGGAGTCGGGATGGGCGCGCGGCCGCGTGGGCTGCAGTGAGGTGGGCCGACGTGGGCCGGGTTCATTGTGCCCCAGCCGCGGGCGAGGAGGTCGGGCAGCAGCCGTCGTCGTCGGACGCCGCGGGCGCACCCCGGACAGCCGGCTGCCGAACCACCCGCTGGCGGACCCGCACGAGGACTGAGCGACGCCAGACGGGGGGCGTGAGCCAGACGTTTCCGCGGCTGAGGGTCCCTCAGAACAGCACGAACATCTGGCTCACGCCCCCGGAACGCCTGGCTCAGCGCCCGAAGAGCCTCGCGAAGAACCCTGCGGCCCCGGCACGGCCCGCGCGGGCTGCGTCGCGCTCGGCATCAGGGTGACGGCCATCGCACCACTGCGCCGCGGGGACGACGGCCTTGAGGGACTCGACGTGCCGGCCGCATCCGGCCCAGGTGGCCCTGCGGCAGACGGGTCAGCGCGCCGGACGGCACATGAGGGATCCTTTCGGCGAGGGGGCTTCGGGGTGGCCGGTCAGGCCAGGGTCATGAAGAGCTTCTCGAGCTCGGCGACGGTGAGCTTCTCCTCGTCCTCCGCCTTCTCGGGGTCGGCGAGGCAATACTGCATGGCGGATGAGACGACCGCGAAGCCGGCGCGATCCAGCGCGGTGGAGACGGCGGAGAGCTGCGTGACCACGTCCTTGCAGCGACCCTCGCCCTCGACCTCGCGGATGACGGCGTCCAGCTGGCCGCGGGCCCGCTTGAGGCGGTTGAGGATCTTGCGCTGGGTCTCGGCGTCGGCGGTGCGCACGGCGACCTCCTTTGTCACGGTGGCGGGGAGGGGAATCATATCCCCAGGGGTATCCGGCGACGTCGCCGGATGTCACACGAGGAGACCGATGAGCTCCCGGACGAGGATCACCAGGCCCATGGCCAGCACGAACCAGCCGAAGCCCTTCTTCAGCGCCTTCTCCGGGACCCGCTTCATGAGCGGAACGCCGATCAGCGCACCGACCACGGCCACACCGGTGACCCACAGCAGCAGGTCCCACGGCAGCGTCACGCTGGTCAGGTAGCCGCCGAGGCCCGCGAAGGACTTCATGGCGATCACCAGCAGGGACGTGCCCACCGCAGCGGACATCGGCAGGCCGCCGAGCAGGACCAGCGCAGGGACCACGAGGAACCCGCCGCCGGCGCCGACGATGCCCGTGACGAAGCCGACGACGACGCCCTCCAGCAGGATCTTCCCGAGCGGGTGGCGGCGGGGCTCGACGTCAGCCGAGGCCTCCACTGAGGGGGCGGCCGCCGGCTGCGTCTTCTTGGGCCGGATCATGGCCCACGCCGTGAAGAGCATCATCACCGCGAAGGCGATCAGCAGCAGGGTCCCCGGCAGGAAGCCGCCGACGACGCCGCCCAGGAGGGCACCCACCATCGAGGCCGCGCCGAAGATCAGGCCGGTGCGCCACCGGACGGTGCCGTGCCGCGAGTGCAGCAGCACTGAGACCAGCGAGGTCACACCCACCACGAACAGGGAGCCCGCGATGGCCTGCTTCGGCTCGAGGCCGGCCACGTACGTCAGCAGGGGCACCATCAGGATCGACCCGCCGCCACCCATGAGGCCGAGCAGCAGGCCGACCACGAGGGCCAGGGCGAGGACGATCCACATCACGGGTCAGCTCCGCTTCCCCGCGCCGGTGGGGATGCGGCCGATCACGTCGCCCGCGGAGCGCTCCTGCGCGGGGCGGTTCCACGGCATCTTGGCCAGCACGGACGCCATGGCGCACGTGTTGGACACGGCGGAGAAGGACAGGCCCGCGCCGATCGCGGCGGGGATGAGGCCGAACCGCTTCGAGCCGACCTGGGAGGCCACGGCCCCGACCAGCGCGATGGACCCGGCGGTCATGCGGACCTGACGGTCCATGGACCAGCGGTTGCCGCTGCGGACGACCTCGCCGCCGGCCTCGGCGTAGGCGGAGATGCCGCCCTGCAGGACGCGCGCGGAGGTGAAGCCGGCCTGGGCCAGACGGTCCTGGGCGGTGCCGGCCCGGCTGCCGGACTGGCAGACGAGCACCGCGGTGCCGTCCAGGCGGGCGGCGACCTCGTCCGCGTGCTCCTGGAGCAGGTCCAGCGGCACGTTGTAGGAGCCGGCGATGTGCTCGGTCTCGAACTCGCCGGGGGTGCGCACGTCCAGCACGACGGCGTCGGGGCGGGCGGCCAGCTCGGCCTTCAGGTCGCGCGGGGCGACGGGGGACAGGGTGACGCTCATGGGAGGGGCTCCTCGGGGTTGGTCTGGGGGTGTGTCAGGACTGCTGCCAGGCGGCGTAGCTGCCCTCGAGCTCGATCACGTCGAACCCGGCGCGGCGCAGCGCCTGGGCGGCCACGATGTTGCGCAGGCCGGACTGGCAGAAGGTCACCAGGGTCTTGTCCTTCGGCAGCTCCTCCTGGTGGAAGAGCACCTTGCCGGCGTTCAGCTGCCGGGCGTCCGCCACGGTGCCGTGGGAGAACTCGGTCTTGTTGCGCACGTCCACCAGCACGGTGTCCTGCTCCGCGCCGACCTCGCCGGCCTCGATGCGGGACCGCAGCTCGTCGGCCTGCACGGTGGGCACCGGCTCCAACGTGAGGCCGTCCACGGAGGTGGTGAACGCGGCGGCGGCGTCGACGCCCACGCGGATCATGTGGTCGCGCATCGTGTGCGCGTCCTCGCGGTCCTCGGCGAGCAGGACGAGGGCGGCGTCGTCGCTCTCCGGGTCGTAGGCCCAGCCGGCGTGCGTGGCGACCTTGCCGCGGGACGGAAAGGCCAGCGCGCCCGGCACGGTGCCGGCGAGGATCTCGTCCACACCGCGGGTGTCCGCGAACACGGCGCCCTCGGCGAGCGTCGCCTGCACGCCCCCGGCGTCCAGCTCCTCGAGCTCGGGCAGCTCGCCCAGGATGGCTGGCCCCTGCTTGTTCTGGCGCTTCATGCGGGCGAAGTAGGCGTGGGCGTCGGGCTGGCCGTCGAGCAGCTCGTCGATGAAGCCCTGCTCGTCGTCGTTCTTCAGGTAGTCGGACCACCACGCGTACTTGCGCTCGTAGCCGACCGTGGTGGAGGGCAGCGCGCCGAGTGCCTTGCCGCAGGCGGAGCCGGCGCCGTGGGCCGGGAACACCTGCACGTGGTCCGGGAGGGTCAGGAACTTCGCCTTGAGGGAGGCGAAGAGCTGCTGGGCGCCCTCGAAGCGGGTGTCGACGCCGCCGGCGGCCTCGTCCAGCAGGTCCGGGCGGCCGAGGTCGCCGGAGAACACGAAGTCGCCGGTGAGCATGTAGCCCGGGGCGTCCGCGAAGGCGCCGTCGGTGACGAGGAAGGACAGGTGCTCGGGGGTGTGGCCCGGGGTGTGCACGGCCTCGACGGTGATGTTGCCGAGCGTCACCGTGTCGCCGTCCTTGAGGAGGTTGCCCTCGAAGCCGTAGGCCCAGTCCTCGCCGCCCTCGCCGGACAGGTGGATCTGGGCGCCGGTGGCGTGGGCCAGCTCGCGGGTGCCGGAGAGGTAGTCCGCGTGGATGTGGGTCTCGGTCACGTGGGTGATGGTCATGCCGTTCTTGGCGGCCAGGTCCAGGTACACCTGGATGTCGCGGCGGGGGTCCACCACCATCGCCTCGTTCTTCGCCTGGCAGCCGATCACGTAGCTGGCCTGGGCGAGGTCCTCGTCGTAGATGCGCTCGAGCAGCATGGTTCTCCTCCGGGTCGGGGGGTCTCGATGTCCATCCGATACCCCCTGGGGTATGTCGAGAACGAGCGTAGGGTATACCCCCAGGGGTATGCAAGAGAGAGGGTGAGCCCGGGCGGCGACGGGAAGGGACGGCACGGTCGGGAGACGTCGCCAGGGGGCGTGAGCCAGATGATTCCGCTGCGGATCGGGCGTCAGAACGGCAGAAACGTCTGGCTCACGCGGCGGGGGGCGTGAGCCAGATGATTCTGCTGCGGATCGGGCGTCAGAACCGCAGAAACGTCTGGCTCAGCGCCCGGGCCCCTC
Source organism: Micrococcus sp. CS26 (assembly GCF_055522295.1). Classification (NCBI taxonomy): domain Bacteria; kingdom Bacillati; phylum Actinomycetota; class Actinomycetes; order Micrococcales; family Micrococcaceae; genus Micrococcus; species Micrococcus sp. CS26. Next base: position 67,477 of record NZ_JBVFVY010000010.1, on the reverse strand, counting down.
AGAGCAGGGGACGCAGCGGGACCAGGAGGACCTCGACCACGCGGGCGAGGCGGTGACGGTCCTTCCAGCGCGGGGTGTCGATCCGGACGGCCCGCTGGGCGTCGAGAGCGAAGATCTCCTCCATCCGGGCGGCGAAGTCGCGGTCCACGACCACCACGTTGGACTCGTAGTTGAAGCCCAGGGAGAGGCGGTCGACGTTGGCCGAGCCCACGGTGGACCAGATGCCGTCCACGGTGGCGGTCTTCGCGTGGATCATGCTGGCCCTGTACAGCAGGATCGTGATGCCGGCCTCGAGCATCTTCCCGAAGAAGCCGCGCGAGGCCCAGTCCGCCACGATGTGGTTGGAGTCCTCCGGCACCATCACCTGCACGTCCACCCCGCGCCGGGCCGCGTGCAGCAGCGCCTCGAGGACCTGCTGGTCCGGGATGAAGTACGGCGTGTTGATGAGGATGCGGTGCTGCGCCCGCTGGATGGCGTCGAGGTAGCTCAGCCGGATCGGGTAGACCAGGAGCGGCGGCTGGTTCGCGGCCACGGTGACGCGCGGGTCCCACGTGTCCGGGGGGCGCCAGGACATCTGCTCGCCCGCGCGGTGGTGGGCGTTCCACTTGATGGAGATCGACTGGCCCAGCGCCCACACCGCCGGGCCGCGCTCACGCACGTGGGTGTCCCGCCACAGGCGGGCGTAGTCGTCGCCGATGTTGAAGCCGCCGGCGAAGCCGACCTCGTCGTCCACCACCATGATCTTCGAGTGGTTGAACCCGCTGTGCCGGACCACGCCTCGCCAGATCGGGCGGGCGAAGGCCGGCAGCCGGAACACGTGGATGCGCGGGTCCAGCTGACGGTAGAAGCGGGGCGGGACCACGAGGTTCCCGAACCCGTCGTAGGAGACGTAGACCTCCACGCCGCGCGCGGCCGCCCGGTTGAAGGCGTCCATGAACCGCTGGCCCGTGGGGTCGTCCTTCCAGATGAAGGTCTCGAACTTGATGATCCGCTGCGCTCCGTCGATCGCGGCGATCATCTCCTTGTAGAGGTCCTCACCCGAGGTGAAGATGCGCAGCTCGGAGCCCTCCACGTGGGCGTCAAACACGCCGGGGTTCGGCGCGGGTCGGCGCACTCGGCCGCCGCGCTTGACCATGTCCACGCCGGTGAGCCCGGCGGCGACCGTCAGCGGCAGTCCCACGAGACCGACGCCCGCGGCCACGGCCGCTCCCCGGAGGAGACGACGGACCGGCAGGCGGGACAGGGACGGCAGGGACGGTCGACGCATTCGCTCAGTCTACTCAGGGCCCCGTCAGCGCGGATCGGTCGAGCGGCGCATCTCGGTCCAGGCCGCGCTCACCTCGGAGCGCATGCGCACGAGTTCGATCGCCGTCTCCTGCAGCCTCCGGGCGCTCTCGCTCTCGGGGATGTACTGCCGCACCCGCTGGGCCTGGTCCTCCGCGGAGACGTCCACCATGACGGCGATCGAGTGTGCCACCAGGCGGGACTCCGCCCCGGTGCGTCGGCTCGCGTAGACGCGCAGCGCCACATGCATGGACCGCTCCGTGGTGTTCACCAGGAGGGCCTCCACGCGCACGAGGTCGCCCACGTGGATGTTCCGCACGAAGCGCACACCGCCGCCGAACACCGCGACCACGGATTCATGTCCGGTCCAGCGGGCGGCGCAGACGGCGGCCGCCTCGTCCACCCAGCGCAGGATCGCGCCCGCATTGATGGTGCCGCCCACGGTGGCCTCCGCGTTGGGGGCCAGGAACGCGAGGGTGCTCATCTCCTCGGGGGCCTCCCCGGGCGCGGGGAACGGCAGTCGGGCCATGCCACGCTCGACGGCGCGGCGGGCCACGGTGGAGCGGCGGGCCTGTTCGTCGCGCTCGATCTGGCCGGGGGTCGAGGGCTCCCAGACCGGCACGGTCACGCGCACCCCGTCCTCCTCCGCGGCGTAGACCACGAGGGACGAGGTGGCGACCACGGGGTCGCCGTCGTCGTCGCGGATCTCCGGCAGCAGCAGGCGGGTCTGGACGTGCACCTCGGCGCCGTCCGTGTGGACCACGCGCGCCTGCACCACGGCACGGCGGTCCACCGGCACGGGGTGGCGGAACTGGGTGTGCCCCATGTAGCGGGCACGCACGAACGTCCCGGCCCAGCTCGCCGCGACGGCGTAGCCGGCCTTCTCGATCCAGGAGATGACGGTGCCGGCGTCCACCAGGCCGGTGGGATGGTCGAAGCTGTCCGCCCGGAATTCAAGGGCGAGGGCTCCGGGTGGTCTCATGCCGTCGAACGTATCACCCGAGTCCGGGCCCTGTGCGGCCGGTCACGCCCCGTCCAGGAGTCTGCGGGGAACCTCTCGGCCGCGCCCCAAGCGGGTCCGTGCACGGGGGACAATGGACCCATGACCGCCTTCGACCGTCTCCCCCTGCCCGCGGAGCCCCAGACCCCGCACGACCGCCTGCGCCGCCGCACCGAGGCCGCCGTCGCCGAGCGCGGGGAGGCCGCCGTCGCCGGGCTGGCGGTGCGCCTGATGACCGGCGCGGCCACTCCCGATGACGTCACCTCGGGCGCCGCCCGCGCCCTCACCGGCGACGACGGCGACCTCAGCCCCGCCGCGACCGGCGCCCTGGCCCTGATGCACGCGTGGCACCGCAGCGCGCTGCCCGCCCTGACCGGGGCGCTCACCGCCCCCGAGGCGGACGTCCGCTCGGCGGCCCACCTCGTGCTCGCCTCCCGCGCCGGCTCGCTGCGCCGCGACGCCGCCGTCGACCGCACCCTCGTGGACGCGGTGCGGGCCGGCTGTGCCGACCCGGACCCGGAGGTCCGCGCGTCGGCCGCGTCCGCACTGGGTGCCCTCGCCCGCCCCGAGGACCTCGAGTCCGCCCTGCCCGTGCTCACCGGCATGGTGATGGACGTGGACGCGGACCTGGCCGCGGCCGCCGAGCTGGCCCTCGAGCAGCTCGCGATCCGCCTGGACCGGCCCGGCCTGCGGGTCAGCCTCGAGGGCTGAGGCGACGCCCGTGCAGTGCCCCCACTTCGACGTCGGCGAGTGCCGTTCCTGCCCACTGATGGGCGTGCCGTACGCCCGGCAGCTCGCGGACAAGCAGGCCGCGGTCCTGGCCGCGCTGGCGGACGCGCTCGATGCGGACACGGTCGTGGCCGAGCCGTTCGCCTCCGCGGAGGCCGGGTTCCGGAACAAGGCGAAGCTCGTGGTCACGGGGTCGGCGGCGGCGCCGCGGCTGGGCATCCTGGACCCGCGGCAGCACCCCCGCCATCACGACGGCGCCGGCGTGGACCTGCGCGACTGCGGCCTGTACGAGGCCGGCATGGAGGGCGTGTTCGAGGCGTGCGCGGCGGCGGTGACGGCGGCCGGGCTGGAGCCCTACGACGTCGCCGCCCGCACGGGCGAGCTGAAGAACGTGATCGTGACGCTCTCCCCCGACCGGGAGGCGATGGTCCGGTTCGTGCTGCGCTCCGCCGACCGGCTGGACGCGCTGCGCGCGGCGGTGCCGGGGCTGCTGGATGACCTCGCGGCGCGCGGGACACCCGCCGCCGTGGTGAGCGCGAACCTGCTGCCCGAGCACGTGGCCCTGCCCGAGGGCGACGAGGAGATCGTGCTCGCCGGCGGGCCGACCCTGCGGATGGAACTGAACGGGATCGGCCTGCGGCTGCGCCCGCAGGGGTTCTTCCAGACGAACACCGCGGTGACCGAGGGGCTGTACGCGACGGCGGCGGCGTGGGTCGCCGAGGGCGGTGTGCCGGCGTCGGCGTGGGACCTGTACTGCGGGGTGGGCGGGTTCGCGTTCCACCTGGCCCGGGCCGGCGTGCGCGACGTGTGGGGCATGGAGTCCTCCGCCGAGGCGGTGGCCGCGGCCCGGGAGACGGCCGCGGAGCTCGGCCTGGCCGACCGGGCGCGCTTCTCCGCCGGCGACGCCACCTCCGCGCTTTCGTTCGAGAAACGGCGGGCTCCGGAGGCGCTTTCGTTCAAGAAACGGCGGCCCCGCCCGGACGCCGTCGTCGTGAATCCGCCCCGGCGGGGCATCGGCGCCGAGCTGGCGGACGCGCTGGAGGACTCGGGTGTGCCCACCGTCCTGTACTCCAGCTGCAACCCGGCGACGCTCGCGCAGGACCTGGCCCGGATGCCGAGCTATCGGGTGGCGCGGGTGCAGGTGTTCGACATGTTCCCCCAGACCCGGCACGCGGAGGTGCTCACGCTGCTGACCCGGCGGTGACGGGGGCCGGGGCGCGTCACCGCGGGCTCCCCGCCCGGCGGTTCCGCTTCTTCAACTCGACGAAGACCTGCAGCAGCGTCAGAGCCGACGGCGCGAGCGCGGGTTGCGTGAGCACGAGCGGTTGCGCACGGGTCAACCCGCCACCCTGCAACGGCCGTCCCGAGTCCCACCGGTTGGCCTTGCGCAGACCACCCTCGTTCCACAGCCGCTCGTCCACCTTGAGCGCCACCTTCATCGTGTGCTCCGACTCTGGCGCCACAGCACGGACTTCCTTCACGTCCGCCCAGTCCACGGACCAGTCCCGCGTCCACACCCGTCGCTCATCGAACGTGACATGCCGAGGCCGGAACAGACCCATCGTCGCGGCGGGAAGCACCGCCAACGCCAGCGCCAACCCGATGAACGACGCCACACGCCACACCCCGAACCCGGCCGAGACATCCTCCGGCGGCCGGAAGATCACCCACACGAACACCGCGATGCACACCACGACGATCAGCCACAGGAGCAACCACCGCGCCGGACGCACCCGCGCCTGCACCGGCAGACTCGCCAGGATCTCCTCCCGCGTCGCCTTCTTCCGCAACCGCGTCGGCTTCGCATCCATCACTTGCTCATCATCCAGTTCATGAGCCCTTCGCCCCCCGGCCATCTCCGCCGAGTGTGTCCTGCTCGTTCCCGGGCCACGCTTCCGGCGCGCGGGGGCACACGTCCGCCCCGTCGGCACGACCCTATTCCCGGAACCCACCGCGCCGCAGCGACATCACCGCAGCTGAGAACCGCTGTGATGTCGCTGCGGTGCGGTCGGCCGGAACGACGGCGCGCTCGCTGCGGTGAACATCGCCGCGGCACTCCCCGTGCGGCCCCACTTCCCCGCCCGTAGGCTGGTTCCCATGTCGCAGACGCTCACCCCCGCCGCTCCGCAGGACCTGAACGCCCGCCGCCACCGGCTCCGCCGCTACCGCGCCGTCATCTTCGACATGGACGGGGTCATCACGAACACCGCCGGCGTGCACGCGCAGGCGTGGAAGGAGCTCTTCGACGGGGCGCTGCCCGCCGTGGGCGCGCTGCCCGCCAACGCCGCCGTCGTCGCCGCGGACCCGGACGTGCTGCGTCCCTTCGACGCCGCCGCCGACTACCTGCACCACGTGGACGGACGCCCCCGCGAGGACGGGGTCCGCACGTTCTTCGCCTCCCGCGGCCTGAGGGTGCCGGAGGCCGACGCCCCCGAGGCGGACGCCGCCCCGGAGCTGACCGTCCTCGCCCTCGCCGAGCGCAAGCAGGGCTACTTCGAGCAGGTGCTCGAGCGCGACGGCGTCCGCGTCTTCCCGGAGGCCCAGGACCTGCTCGAGCGGCTGCGGGCCAAGGGCGTGCCGGTCGCACTGGTCACCAGCTCCAAGAACTCCCGCGCCGTGCTCACGGCCGGCGGCGTGCTGGACTTCTTCCCCGTGATCGTGGACGGGAACACCGCCCTCGAGCGCGGGCTGCCGGGCAAGCCGGACCCGGCGATGTTCTGGGAGGCCGCCCGGGAGCTGGGCGTCGACGTCGCGGACGCGATGGTCCTCGAGGACGCCGTCTCCGGTGTGAAGGCCGCCGCGGACGGCCGCTTCGGCCTCGTGATCGGCGTGGACCGCGAGCCCGATCTCGGCAAGGGCCGGCTCAAGGAGGCCGGCGCCCACCTGGTGGTCCAGGACTACGGGACCCTGCATCTGGAGGACCGCACCACCACCCCGTTCGACCCCGCGTGGGTGCTGCGCTGGGACCGCTTCGACCCGGCCTCCGAGGGCACACGCGAGGTGCTGTGCACCCTGGCCAACGGGTACTGGGGCACCCGCGGCGCTGTGCCCGGCACGCGCATCTCCTCCGTCCACTACCCCGGCACCTACATGGCCGGGGTGTTCAACCGGCTGACCTCGATGGTCCAGGGCCGGGTCGTGGAGACCGAGCACATGGTCAACATCCAGGACTGGACCCCGCTCGTGGTGACCCCGCGCCACGGCCGCCCGCTGCTGCCGGGCGAGGAGAACCTCGTGGAGTACGGCCAGGAGATGGACCTGCGCCGCGGCGTGCTCTCCCGCACCATGACCTTCGAGGACGAGCAGGGCCGGCGCACCACGGTCCACACCCGGCAGTTCACCTCGCTGGCCAACCGGCACCTCGCCGCGATCGAGCTGACCGTGGTGGCGGAGAACTGGTCCGGGGACCTCACGGTGCGCTCGAAGATCGAGGGCCGCGTGGCCAACCTCAACGTCTCCGACGACCGCACCCTCGCCAACCAGCACCTCGAGCCGGTCCAGGCCCGGGAGATCGACGGCGAGACCGTCCTGCTCGAGACCGCCACCAACCAGTCCGGCATCCACGTGGCCGTGGCCACCCGCACCCGCCAGGTGGCGCCGGTGGGCCACCACGAGCCCATCCGCCGCCCCGTGGACGGCTCGGACCTGGTGGTCGGCCAGGACATCCTCCTCCACGTGGACGAGGGCGTGCCGCTCGTGCTGGAGAAGATCGCCGCCGTCGCCACGAGCCACGACCACGCCAACGCCTCCGTGTGGGAGTCGGCGGTGAAGGACGTCCAGCGCGCCCAGAACTTCCGCAACCTGCTGACCCTGCACGAGCAGCGCTGGGGCACCAACTGGGACCGGTTCTCCGTGCGCATCGACCTGGCCGAGCCGTACCGGCATCAGCGCCGCTCCACGGCGGCGGAGGCCGGCGGCGAATACGCGCCGCCCGTCGTCGACGCCGGCCACTCGGCCCCGGTGGGGTCCGCGGTCCCGATGGGCAAGGACGGCGCGTCGCTGCGCCAGCAGCTCGCCCTGAACCTGCACACGTTCCACGTGCTCCAGACGGCCTACGGCCGCCGCCGGGACCTGGACGCCTCCGTGGGGGCACGCGGCCTGCACGGCGAGGGCTACCGCGGCCACATCTTCTGGGACGAGATCTACGTCTACCCGATGCTCACGCTGCGCCGCCCCGAGATCACCCGGGGCCTGCTGATGTACCGCTACCGGCGTCTCAACGAGGCCCGCGCCAACGCCCAGGCCGCGGGCTGGGCCGGCGCCATGTACCCGTGGCAGTCCGGCGCGGACGGCTCCGAGGAGACGCCCACCGAGCTGTGGAACCCGCGCTCGCGCATGTGGATGCCGGACAACTCCCACAACCAGCGGCACGTCTCCCTGGACATCGCCTACTCGGTGCTGCGGTACATCGAGATCACGAAGGACACGTCCTTCATCTCGGACTACGGCGCGGAGATGCTCGTGGAGATCTCCCGGTTCTTCATGTCCATGACCCTGCACAACGCCGTCACGGACCGCTACGAGATCCACGGCGTCATGGGCCCGGACGAGTTCCACGACGGCTATCCCGAGACCCCCGGCTCCGGCCTGCGCAACAACGCGTACACGAACGTGCTGACCTCGTGGGTTCTCGCGGAGACCGCCCGCCTGGTCCGCTGGCTGGACACGATCGACGACGGCCTGCCCGAGCTCATGGAGATCTCCGAGGAGGAGATCGAGCGCTGGGAGGAGGTCAGCACCCGCCTGACCGTGCCGTTCTTCAAGGAGGGCGAGGAGGCCGGCATCCTCGCCCAGTTCGAGGGCTACCAGGACCTGCTCGAGTTCGACTGGGAGGCCTACCGCGCCAAGTACGGGAACATCGGCCGCATGGACCTGATCCTGCAGGCCGAGGGCGACGCCACCAACCGGTACAAGCTCTCCAAGCAGGCCGACACCCTCATGCTCGGCTACCTGTTCTCCTCCGAGGAGCTGGACCGGATCCTGCGCCGCATGGGCTACGAGCTGCCGCAGGAGGCGTTCGAGCGGATGGTCACGTACTACGAGGCCCGCTCGACGCACGGTTCCACGCTCTCCCGCCTGGTGCACGCGTGGGTGGCGGCCCGCACGGACCCGGACCGCTCGTGGGACCTGTTCACGGAGGCCCTCGAGTCGGACCTCTCGGACACGCAGGGCGGCACCACCAAGGAGGGCATCCACCTGGGCCTGATGGCGGGCACCGTGGACACGGTGATCCGCTGCTACGCGGGCCTCGAGACGCGCGACGACGTCGTCCGGCTGCACCCCCGCATGCCCGCCCAGCTGCCCGGCGCCCGGTTCACCATCCGGTTCCGCCAGCAGCCCGTGGTCATCCAGATGACCCAGCGGGAGGTGACGGTGGCCGCGGGCGAGGGCATGTGGCACGACGTGCCGATGATCATCGCCGGCCGCGAGCACACCCTGTCCCCCGGCGAGAAGCTGACGGTCCCGCTGGGCTGAGGGCCGCCGTCGTCGGCCACCCCACCCCGTCCCTTTGGGGGCGAAAGTGGGCGGTATCCCGCGCGGATACCGCCCACTTTCGCCCCCGGACGCGGGAGGACGCGGGAGGACGCGGCTGCCGCCCCGGCTCAGCGCAGCGGCAGCTCGGCGCGGACCACCCAGCAGCCGCCCAGCGGGCCGGCCGTGAGGGTGCCGCCGAACACGGCCACGCGCTCGCGCATGCCGGCCAGGCCGAAGCCGCTGGCCATCGCGACCACCACGCGGTCGCGGCGGGGCTCGCCCTCGTCCATGGGGCTGGCGATGCACAGCACGAGGCGGTCCGCGCCCTCGAGCTGCGAGGTCAGGCGCACCGTGCCGCGGCGCGGGGCGTGCTTGAGGATGTTCGTCACCGACTCCTGCACCACACGCAGCACGGTCAGCTCCAGGGAGCGCGGCAGCTCGTCCAGCTCGGTCAGCGAGCGCTCGACCGCGAACCCGGCCGCGTGCAGCTGGGCCTCGAACTCGTCGAGGCGGGCCGGCAGGTCCACGACGGCGTCCCCCTCCGCCGTCTGCGCGTTGCGGGAGGAGCCGCGCAGCGCGGTGAGCATGCGGCGCAGGTCCACGAGGGACTGCCGGGCGGCCTCCTCGATGGCCTTCTCCGCGGCGGCCCGTTTGTCCGGGTCCCTCTGGGTGGGCAGCATGGCGGCCTGCATCGAGATCACGGTGAGCCCGTGCGCGACGACGTCGTGCAGCTCCGCCGCGATCCGCTGCCGCTCCGCCTCCGCGGCGCAGGCGGCGGCCTCCTCGGCCCGGCGCAGGGCCGCCTCGCGGTCCCGGGCCCGATGCCGGGATCGGCGGATCATGAAGGCCGGCACCGCCACGCACAGCGCGACGATGAGCGTGATGACCATGACGCCCTTGAGGCTGTCCTCGTCCGCCCACGTGCCGTCGGTGAGGACCTCGCCCGCGACGGTGAGCAGGATGAGGGCGCCCAGGGCGAACCAGACGAACACCCGGTGCGAGTACCGCGTCACCATGGCCGCGCCCAGGACGACCCCGCCACTGAACGCCTGCGGGGTGAGGTGCGCGTGGTCCGCCTCCACGAGGCCCACCAGACCGAACGTGCTCCCGAGCAGCACGAACACCGCCGCGAGGGTGGGCTGCCACCCGAACAGCAGCGTGACCAGCACGCTCGCCAGGAACAGGACCCAGCGCAGGAGCGGCTCCCGCCCCTCACCCGTCAGCCCGCCGTCCTCCTCGAGGATGCCCGCGAGTTCGGGGTCAGCGCTCAGCCCGGCGGCCACCGTGGGCCCCAGCACCAGGGTGAGGATCTCCCCCAGCACCATGAGCCCGACGATCACGTAGAGGACGATCCGCATGTGCCGGGAGACGGGTTCCGTGCGCAGGATCGCGGGCAGGCGGGAGTCCAGGGGAGACTCGGCGGGCGGGCGCGACGTCGCCGTCGTCGTCCGAGCCGGGGCGGGCGCCGCGATGCTCATCCGATGTCCACGAGGCCCGCGCGGGCGGCGCGGATGAGGATCTGCACGCGGTCACGGACCTGCCACTTGTCCAGGACCTTGCCGATGTGGGACTTCACCGTGGCCTCCGCGAGGAACAGGGCGCCGGCGATCTCCGCGTTGGAGGCGCCCTTGGCGAGCTCGCGGACCACGTCCAGCTCGCGCTCGGTGAGGCGCTCGTGCGGGGCGAGGGGCTCGGCCGGGCAGGGGTCGGCGTGCTCGGGGGCCGCGGTGACGGCCTCCACCAGGTCCGCGGCCACGCGGGCGGAGAACACGGCGTCCCCGGCGTGGACGCGGCGGATGGCGTCCACGACCTCGGCCGGCGGTGCGTCCTTCACGAGGTAGCCTGCGGCGCCGGCGCGCAGGGCGGGCACGAGGTACTGCTCGGAGGAGAAGGTGGTGATCGCCAGGACGCGCACGCCCGGGGCCTCGGCGGAGATGCGCGCGGTGGCCTCGACGCCGTCCATGCGGGGCATCTGCATGTCCATCAGCACGACGTCGGGGGCCAGCGTGCGGGCCGCCTCGAGGGCCTGGACCCCGTCCTCGGCGGAGCCGACCACCTCGAGGTCCTCGGCCTGGGCCACGAAGTGCTCGAGGGCGGTGCGCATCAACGCCTGGTCGTCGGCCACGACTACTCGGATCATGGCGTCCAGCCTAGGAGGCGCACAGGCCGCCGCGCGTCCACCGAAGGTCGACGTCGGCCCCCGCCTCGGGGCGGACCGGGCCGGCTCCCGCGCCCGGCCGGCCACCGCAGTCCCGGCGCCTCCGTGGGCAGAACCCACAACCCCGTCGCCTCCGTGGGCAGAACCCACAACCCCGTCGCCTCCGTGGGCAGAAGAGAGGGCACTTCTGCCCACGGAACGCTCTGGCCTGCCGCTTCCGCCCACGGAACCGGGCCGCCCCACCCGGGCCCCGCTCCACCCCCCGCGCGTCACCGCGGCAGCAGGAACCAGCCCATCACGGCCATGCCGAGGATCCCGGCGAGCATGGCCGGCAGCAGCACCACGAACAGGTTCCGCCGCGTCACGGCCCAGCCGGGCATCTGCGGCGACTGCGCCCCCGCGGCCATGCCGTGGGCCACCTGGATGCGAGCGGGCCCGGCGACGATGCCCCAGCCCGCGGCCGCGTTGTGCAGGCCGTTGGACCAGGGCGGGGGGACGCCCAGGGCGGCGCCTGTGTCCATCTGCAGGGGGCCGATCAGGGCCATGGCCCCGGTGTTCGAGGCCGTGATGAAGCCGGCGAACGCGCCGAGGAACGGCATCGCCACCAGGTAGGACTCCCCCATCCCGCTGAGTGCGCCCGCGAGCGCCTGCGAGACCCCGCCGGCGGAGAGGATGAGCCCGAACGCCACGTAGAGCGCGTTGGGGATGGCGGTGCCCACCCACAGCTTCCCGGCCTCGCGGGGGACGCGGCGGCGGGCGGCGGCGTCGAGGTGGAGCAGCTGCACGCCCACGCCCACCGCCACGAACGCCCACAGCGCCGGCGTCCCCACGAGGGCCGCCACCCCCTCGAGCCCGAAGGCGCCCTTCACGGTGGTGCCCAGCACGGTGCCGGCCATGAGCGTCAGGTACGGCACCACGTCCCGCCCCGGCCCGGGCAGCAGCCGGCCGCCGCGGATCACGAGCAGCCAGGCCACGGTGAGCACGAACGTGGCGACGGCGCCCGCCGGCGCGGTGCCGACCACGAGGTTCGCCCCCAGGATCAGCGCCCACTGGGCGACCCCGGAGAGCACGGCGACGCCGAGCCAGGGCAGTGTCCGGGCCGGGCCGGCGTCGACTCGCATGCCGCGCGCCCCGCGCAGCAGCAGCACCGTGGCCACGCCCGCCACCAGGCAGGCCGGCAGGTTGAACACCGCGGCGGTGACCCCGATCTCCCGGAAGTCCAGGCCGAACAGGCGGGCGCCCATGAGCGTGCCCGGCGCCATGGACCCCCACGGCCCGATGGTGAGCGCGAGGATGGAGATCAGCGCGGACCGGAACGCCGTGTAGCCCAGGCCCAGCAGCAGCGGCACGCCCACGATCAGGGAGACGCCGAACCCGGTCACGGTCTCGAGGAACGGGATGACGCCGTGCACCATGAGCAGCGCGGTCGCGATCGTGGGGCCGTTGCCCGCCGAGAGCCACGCGGCCAGGCGCGCGTGCCCGCCGGAGTACTCCATGACGCGGGACAGGGTGATGCCGCCCGCGATGATCGCCAGGATCTCGAGCAGCGTGGGCACGCCGGCGCCGATCGCGCCGCCCAGGTCGCCCGGGGCCACGCCGAAGGCCGTGAGGGCCAGCAGCACGGCCACGGCCGTCCCGGCGGCCGGGGCCACCCACGCGGGCAGCCGGGTGAGCAGCAGCACGAGGGTGAGCAGGATGGGTGAGAGCGCGAGCAGCACCTCCACGGCGCACCCCCTTCCCTCGTGTACTGCGCCCCACTGTAGGCGCGGGGTGGGGCCGACACCCCTCCCCTTACTCTGGGGGTCATGACGCAGCCATCCCACCCCGACGACGTCACCCGCGCCCGCCTGATCCCGCCCGTGCCCGTGGCGGTGGCCCCGATGGCCGGCGGCCCCTCGACCCCGGAGCTGGTGGCCACCGTCGTGGGCGCCGGCGGCGGCGGGTTTCTCGCCGGCGGCATGCGGACGGCCGCGCAGATGCGCGCGCAGGTGGACGCGCTGCGCGCGCTGCTGGGCGCGGAGGGGGCGGACCGCTGGGGCGTGAACCTGTTCGTCCCGGACGCGGTGAACACGGCCCTCCCGGACGCGGCGCGCACGGAGGCGGCACGGTCGGCGCGGGCGGCGGCGGTCACCGCATACCGGGCGGACCTGACGGCCGACGGCGCCGCCGACCTGCCCGCCGCGGCGGACGTGGTCCCGGACCCCGACGCCGAACGGGCCGACTTCGACGCCCTGCTCACCGCCGCCGAGGAGCAGGCGTGGCCGCTGGTCTCCTTCACGTTCGGCCTGCCGGCCGCGGACGTGTTCGCCCGGCTGGCCGCCGCGGGTATCCCGGCCGGAGCCACCGTGACGGACGCGACCGAGGCGCGGGCCGCCCTCGACCACGGGGCCGCGTTCCTCGTGGTGCAGGGCCACCGCGCCGGCGGGCACCGGGGCACGTCGGACCCGGCCGCGGAGCCGACCCGCGCCGAGATGCCGACGGTGCTGGCGGCGGTGCGCGACGTCGTCGGGACGGGGGCCGCGAGCGCCATGCCCGTGGTGGCCGCCGGCGGCGTGGGCACCGCCGAGGACGTGCGCGCCCTGCTCACCGCCGGCGCGGACGCCGTCGCGGCCGGCACCGCGTTCCTCCTCACCCCGGAGGCGGGCACCTCGGCGGCGCACCGGGCCGCCGTCGCGGCGTGTGCGGCCGGGACACGCTTCTCCGCCGACGACGGCCGGGCCCGCACCGCCCTGACCCGCGCCTACACGGGGCGGTGGGCGCGGTCGCTGGCCACCGCGTTCATGGCGGAGCACCCGGACGCCCCCGCCGCGTACCCCGAGGTCAACGTCCTGACGAAGGGGCTGCGCGCCGCCGCCGCGGCCGTCGGCGACCTCGAACGCGTCCACCTGTGGGCCGGCACCGAGGCGCACCGGGTCCGTGAGGCGCCGGCCGCCGACGTCCTCGCCTCCCTCACGCCCTGAGGACCGCCCCGGATCATCCCGCGGGCTGACGCCGGCCCCTCCGCCTGCGGCCTAGGCTGGCCCGCGTGAACCCCCTGCGCCGCCTCGACCAGTGGACGCGCCTGCACCCCGTGCGCACGGACGTGATGGCCGCCGCAGCCCTGTTCACCGTACTCGTGGCGCTCCCGTGGATCGCGCTCGGGCCGATGGTCGCCCCGGACCCCCAGGGCCGGCAGACGGCCGTCTCCCTCCTGGCCGGGGCCGGCATGGTCCTGCCGTGGGCCGTGCGTCGGGTGCGCCCGGTGGCCTCGGCCGCCGTCGTGACGGCCGCGGCCGTCCTGCACCTGCTCGCCGGGCCCGAGTTCAGCCTGTCCCTGCTGATGGTGCCGCTCACCGTCTACAACCTCGCTGCGAACGCGCCCCGGAGCGTCTCCGTGGCCGGGCTCCTCCTGGGGCTGGTCGGCGGCGTGGCCAACGGGGTGAAGGTGTGGCTGTTCCCGGCGCAGTTCGTCACCCCCGACGGCCTCACCGTCCGCTCCCCCGCGGAGCCGCTGGCCATGGTCATCATGGCGATCGGCTGCGGGCTCATGGTGCTCACCGCGTGGGCGTTCGGCGACGTCGTGCGCAACCGCCGCCTCACCGTGCGCGCCCTCGAGGACCGCGCCCACCGCCTCGAGGTGCAGTCCCGGCAGGAGCGCGAGCTCGCCGCCGCCGACGAGCGCAGCCACATCGCCCGGGAGATGCACGACATCGTCGCCCACTCCCTGCAGGTGATCATCTCCCAGGCCGACGGCGCCCGGTACGCCGCCGCCGCCAAGCCCGCGCTCGCGGTCACCGCGCTCGAGACCATCGGCCAGACCGGCCGTTCCGCGCTCGCGGACATGCGCCAGCTGCTCGGCGTGCTCCGCGAGACCGGCGAGACCGTGGCCGGGGTGCCCGGCGTGACCGACGACGACGCCCGGCGACCCGCCGCCGACGTCGTCGCCTCCCCCGACGGCCGCGGCACCCGCCTGCCCCCGGGCCGCCGGCCCCAGCCGCGACTCGCGGACCTGCCCGCCCTCGTGGAGACGATGCGCCTGTCCGGGCTCGAGGTGTCCCTGCTGGAGACCGGCACACCCCGCCGCACGCTGCCGGCGGGTGGGGAGCTGGCGGCGTACCGGATCGTGCAGGAGGCGCTCACCAACACGCTGCGCCACGGCGGGCCGGACGCGGACGCCTTCGTCACGCTCGCCTGGACGGCGCACGGCCTGGACCTGCAGATCGACGACGACGGCTGCGGCGCCGCCGCCGACCCCGCCACCCGGGGCAGCGGCCAGGGTCTGCGGGGGGCCGCCGAGCGGACGGCCCTGTTCGGCGGGACGCTCGAGACGGGGCCGCGCGTCGGGGCCGGGTACCGCGTGTCCGCCCACCTGCCGTACTCGGCGGTGTGAGGGGTGGCCGCCCCCGTCTCGCCCGCTCACCCCGCCCGACTTGAGAGGATGACCCCATGAGCTCTGAGGAGACCGTCCCCGTCCGCGTGGCCCTGGTGGACGACCAGGCACTGATCCGCTCCGGGCTGGCCATGCTCGTGGACTCGCAGCCGGACCTGACGGTCGTGGCGGAGGCGGGCAGCGGGCGCGAGGCGGTGGCGTCGGTGTCCGTGGCGGGCGCCGACGTCGTGCTGATGGACGTGCGCATGCCGGAGATGGACGGCATCGAGGCCACCCGCGCGCTGCTGCGCCGGCCGGACGCCCCGCGCGTCGTGGTGCTGACCACCTTCGACCTGGACGAGTACGCCTTCGACGCGATCGAGGCGGGCGCCAGCGGCTTCCTGCTCAAGGACGCCCCGCCCGAGGAGCTGCTCGCCGCGATCCGCACGGTGCACCGGGGCGACGCCGTGATCGCCCCGTCCACGACGCGCCGGCTCCTGACGCACATGGCCCCGCGTCTGCGCTCGGACCAGGTCCGCAGCGCCGAGTGCGAGGAGCAGCAGGCGGCCGTGGCGTCGCTGACCCCGCGCGAGCACGAGGTGCTGGTGCTCATGGCGCAGGGCGCCGCGAATCTGGAGATCGCCGCCGAGCTCGTGCTCTCCGAGGCCACGGTGAAGACGCACGTCGGCCGGGTGCTGGCCAAGCTAGGCGCCCGCGACCGCGTGCAGGCCGTGCTCATCGCCCACCGCGCGGGCCTCGTGCAGTTCTGACCCGCCGTTCCGGCACGCCCTGCAGCCCCCGCCCTAGCCCCTGCCCCACCCCTCGTCGAGGCCCGCAGACACGCCGCTACGCCGTCGTCGTAGCGGCGTGTCTGCGGGCCTCAACGGCCGGCCTCGACGGTCGGCCGGGGCGGTCGGCCGGGGCGGCGGGGCCCTTCCCTGAGCCACTCCCCAGGCGCCTGCCAGCACAATCACAGGTCATACCTGGGTATGAGTCGGACGCCCCGAGGTTCATCCTCATGGCCCTGCCGGTGCGCCCACCCCCTCCGCGATGCTGGACGCAGGCCCCGCAGCGGGTCCGCCGCCGGGGTGCACGCGCCGATGGCCGCCCCGGCCCGACGCGCACTGGAGGAGAGGCACCATGACCGGCAGCATCCTGGACCACCCCACCCCGACGACGTCCCGCGCCTCCGACCCAGCCGCCGAGCAGGCGCAGCGGGACAGTGAATGCGTGGCCTTCTTCGTGGCGCTGGTGACGGCCGCCGTCGTGATGCTGGGCCTGAGCCTGTTCACGGGGGTCGAGGGGCTGCTCCGCCTGGCGCTCACCGCGGGCGCCGGCCTGCTCGCCGGCGCCGTCGCGTGGGCCACCGCCCGCCCCGTCCTGGAGGACGACGCCCCGGGCGACTGACCCGGCCGCGCCCTCAGGGCCGCAGGCCGGGCAGGTACGTGTCCAGCAGCCAGCCCCGCTGGTCCGGGCCGTGGCCCAGCAGCGCGCACTCCGGCGACCGGGTGACCATGAGCAGGCCGAACAGGTAGTCCGCCCCGGTCACGTCCGGGCCCACGAGCCCGGCCCGCCGCGCCTCGGCCACCACCTGGTCCGCGAGCTCGAGGATCACACGCTCGGCCTCGGCGATGAGGGCCTCGGGCGGCCGGTCGGCGGGGTCGAAGTCGTCCCGGGCCGCCGCGAGCGAGGCCAGGTTCACGGCCCCCAGGTCCTCCGCGAGCCTCCGCCACCGCGCCTCGGTCCCACCGCCGTGCCCGTCCCCGCCCACCCCGTCGAGGAAGGCCTGCAGGATCCCCCCGGTGCGGGCCACGACGTCCTCGAGCACGGCGTCCAGCAGATCCCGACGCGTGGGGAAGTGCCGGTACAGCGTCCCCACGCCGACCCCGGCCTCCTGCGCCACCCCGCGCAGGGACATCGCCGCCCCCTGGGTGGCGATGAGACGGCCGGCGGCCGCCAGCAGGTCCTGGCGGTTGGCGCGGGCGTCGGCTCTCATGTCCCCATCATCCCACTCCACCCCGCACCGCCCGGCGGCGGGGACCTGACGCCCTCGGGTCCACGCCTCGCCGGCCCGCCTCATCCCCGGGCATGACCCGCCGCCCGCGGAGGTGGTCCCCTCCTCCGATCCGCCCCGCCGGGTCCGCGCGGGAGAGTGGCCGCCATGGACACCTCTTCCCCCGCACACCCCTTCTCCCCCACGACCCCCGGCCCCGTCGCGCCGGGGCCGGGCACGCCGTCGTCGTCCGCCACCACGACGACGGCGCCCGCCGTCTGCGCCCGCGGCCTCACCCGCGCCTACGGGCGCGGTGACGCGCAGGTGCACGCCCTGCGCGGGGTGGACGTGGACTTCGCCTCGGGCGCGTTCACCGCGATCATGGGGCCCTCGGGCTCGGGCAAGTCGACGCTCATGCACTGCCTGGCCGGGCTGGACGCGCCGACCTCGGGCTCCGTGAGGATCGGCGGCACCGAGATCACCGGGCTGGACGACACCGCCCTGACCCGGCTGCGTCGCGACCGCGTGGGCTTCGTGTTCCAGGCCTTCAACCTCGTGCCCACGCTCACGGCCGAACAGAACATCGTGCTGCCGCTCGAGCTGGCCGGCCGCACCCCGGACCGCGCCTGGCTGGACGAGATCACCCGCACCCTGGGCCTCGCAGACCGGCTGGGCCACCGGCCGCACGAGCTCTCGGGCGGCCAGCAGCAGCGCGTCGCCGTGGCCCGCGCCCTGCTCACCCGACCGGACGTCGTGTTCGGGGATGAGCCCACCGGCAACCTGGACACCGCCACCTCCGCCGAGGTGCTCGGCCTGCTGCGCCGGTCCGCGCGGGAGATGGGCCAGACCGTCATCATGGTCACCCACGACCCCGTGGCGGCCTCCGCCGCCGACCGCGTCGTGCTGCTCGCGGACGGCCGGCTGGCCGGCGAGCTCGTGGACCCCACGGTCGAGTCCGTCACCGCGGCCCTGACCGCCCTGTCCGCCCCGGCCGAGGGCGGGGTGCGCTGACCATGTGGACCGTCGCCCTCTCCCAGCTGCGCACCCAGCCGCGCCGCTACGTCTCCCTGGTGCTGGCCATCCTGATCGGCACCCTGTTCCTCGCGGCCTCCTTCCTCGTCTCCTCGACGGCGCAGGCCACCCTGCGCGCCACGCTCGGCAGCACCTACGCCGGCGCCGACCTCGTGGTCCTGCCGGGCGGGTCCGAGGACGTCTCCGACCTCGCCGGCACCTCCGCCGAGCCCGGCCCGCTGGCCCGCCTGGACGGCGTCGAGGAGGCGTACGCCCTGCGGATGGCGTGGGCGGCGGCCCGCGCCGCGGACGCCGAGTTCGGCGCCGCGGTGATGCCCCTGCCCCGCGACCCGGCCCTGGCGGGCCTGACCGTGACCGCCGGCGCCCTGCCCGCCGCCGACGACGCCCGCGGCGTCACCCTCGACGCGCAGACCGCGGACCGGCACGGGGTGGCCGTGGGCGACGTCGTCGCGCTGGCGAGCGAGTCCGGGCCCGACTCGACCACCACGCCGGTCGACGCGGTGGTCACGGGCCTGACCCAGCCCTCCCCGGACCCGATGCTCTCCGGGCAGGCGCAGGTGTGGGCCTCGCCCGCGGCGCTGACCGCGGTGCAGGGCCAGGACGGGGAGGCCGGGTTCACCCCCCACCTGCTGCTGCGCCTGGCCGACGGGGCTGACGTCCCCGCCGTCGCCGAGGCCGCCCGCGCCGAGGCCGCCGCGGCCGGGGTGGACGTCGACGTCGCGGCCCCGGACGAGGCCGTGCGCTCGGTGGTGACGCAGCTGAGCGGCGGCACCGACCTGCTGGGCTGGGTGCTCGGCGGCTTCGCGGCGCTGGCCCTGCTGGTGACCGCGCTGGTCATTGCGAACACCTTCCAGGTGCTCGTGGCCCAGCGCACCCGTGACCTCGCGCTGCTGCGCACCATCGGCTCGACGACGGCCCAGGTGCGGGCGTCCGTGCTGACCGAGGCCGCCGTCGTGGGCGTGGTGGGCTCCGTGCTGGGCGCCGGGCTCGCCGTGGCGATCGTGGCCGGCGTGGCCGCGGCCGCCCGCGCGATGCTGGACCTGCCGTTCCTCACGTTCGGGCTGCACCCGGCAGGGCTCGCCGTCTCGGTGGCCGTGGGCGTGGCGGTGACGGTCGTGGCCGCGCTGGCCCCCGCGGTGGCCGCGACGCGCGTCGCCCCGCTCAAGGCCCTGCGGCCCAGGGACGAGGTGACCGCCGCATCGCGCGGCGGCCGGGTCCGCACGGCGATCGGACTGGCGCTGGCCGTCGGTGGCACCGCGCTCATGCTGGGGGGCGTGTCGGTCAGGGAGCCGGTCTCGGCGATCGGCGGCGGCGCGCTGTCCTTCGTGGGCGTGCTGCTGCTGGCGCGGCTGTTCGTGCCCGCCGCGGTGCGGGGGGCGGCGGTGCTGGCCCGTCCGGCCGGCGTCCCCGGTCGCCTGGCCGGGCTGAACGCGGTGCGCCACCGGTCCCGGACCGCCGCCACCGCCGCGGCCCTGCTCGTGGGCACCACCCTCGTGGCGCTGTTCCTCACCGGCGGGCGCACCGCCCAGGAGCAGACGGCCCTCGCCCTGGACACCGCCTACCCGGTGGACCTCGTGGTGCAGCTGCCCGCCGACGCGGACCCGGCCCGTGCGGCCGAGGCCGTCGCCGCGACGGCGGACGTGCAGGCGGTGGCCCTGGCCACCTCGGTGGGCGCCACGGAGGACGGGTCCCCCGTGCTGGCGACGCCGGCCGCGGACCTGCGCGCCGTCGTCGCGCGCCTGCCCGAGGGCGTGACCGGCCTCGGCGACCCCGGCACGGCGCTCGTGCCCGACTGGGTCGACACGGATCAGGTCCGCGGGCAGGTGGCGGGGGCCGAGCGGACGTTCGTCCCGGTGCGCGCGGGCTCGCTGAGCTCCGGCGTGTACGTGGCGGCCGAGCCGCTGCGCGAGGCCGGGTGGGACGGGGCCGCGGGCGCCGCCGTGCCGGGCCAGCTGCTCGTCGCGCTCGACCCCGGTGTCCCCGTCGACCGCCTGCAGGGCCTGAGCGAGGACGTGACCCGGGCCGCGGGCACCGGGGCGGCCGTGATCGACGGCGGGGCCGGCGAGCGCGCGCTCTACGCCCGGATCATCGACGCGATGCTCGGGATCGTGGTGGCGCTGCTGGCGGTGTCCGTGCTGATCGCGCTGATCGGGGTGGCGAACACGTTGAGCCTGTCCGTGATCGAACGGACGCGCGAGAACGCGCTGCTGCGGGCCCTCGGCCTGACGCGAGGCGGACTGCGCGGGACGATCGCGATCGAGGCCGTGCTGATCGCCGCCGTGGCCGCCGTGCTGGGCTGCGCCCTCGGGGTGTTCTACGGCTGGGCGGGGGCGCAGCTGGTCCTCGCCGACCTCTCCGCGACCGCGGGCGCCGGGACCGCGGTGCGCCCGGCCGTGCCGTGGCTCGAGCTCGTGCTGGTGGTGGCCGTGGCGGCGCTGGCCGGCCTGGCGGCGTCGCTGCTGCCCGCGCGTCGGGCGGCCCGGCTGAGCCCCGTGGCGGGCCTGGCCGCGGTGTGAGCGGGCCTGGCCGCGGTGTGAGCGGGCCTGGCCGCGGTGTGAGCGGGCCTGGCCGCGGTGTGAGCGGGCGGGCCGCGGTGTGAGCGGGCCGCGCCACGGCCCTCACTCGCGCGCTGCCCGGCGGCCGGCGTCGTCGTCGACCGTCCGGAATCGTCTGCAGAACTGACCCTTCTGGGGGTCCGATCCCGCCTCGGAGGGGTCAGTTCCGCAGACGATTCGCCGGGGCCGAGCCGGGGGCGCCCGCGGCCCTGCGGCCGTCGGAACGGCGGTAGGCCATCGCGAGCACGGCCCCGGAGAGGTTATGCCAGATCGAGAACACGGCGCCCGGCAGGGCCGCCGCCGGCGAGATGTACTGCGCGGCGAGGCCCGCGGCCAGGCCCGAGTTCTGCATGCCGACCTCGATCGAGACCGTGCGCGCCACGGGCGTGGGCAGCCGGAACAGCTTCGCCGCGCCGTAGCCGAGCAGGTAGCCGAGCCCGTTGTGCAGCACCACCGCTGCGAACACCAGCAGGCCCGCCGACAGCACGCGGGAGGCGCTGTTGCCGACGACGGCGGCCACCACCAGCGCGATGAACACCACCGAGACCCACGGCAGGGCGGGCAGCACGCGGTCGACGACGCGGCGCAGCAGCAGGCGCACGACGAGTCCGCCCAGGACCGGCAGGAGCACGATGTTCACGATGGACTTGGCCATGGCGCCGCCGTCGACGGCCATGTACTGGCCGGCCAGCCACAGGGTGAGCAGCGGCGTGAGCAGCGGGGCCAGGAGCGTGGACACGGAGGTCATGGCCACGGAGAGGGCGGTGTCGGCGCGGGCGAGGTAGCTGACCACGTTCGAGGACGTGCCGCCCGGGGCCGAGCCCACGAGGATCACGCCCGCCGCGAGCTCGGGCGGCAGCTGGAGCACGACGGCGACGCCGAGCCCCAGCAGCGGCATGATCGCGTACTGCGCCACCACGCCCAGCAGCACGGGCAGCGGCCGGCGGGCGACGAGGCCGAAGTCCGGAAGGGTCAGCGTCAGGCCCATGCCGAACATGATGATCCCGAGGAACAGGTTGACCTGGGGCAGCAGCGTCTTCGCGGCGGTCGGGGCGAGGAAGCCCACGAGCGCGGCGGCGAGCACCAGCAGCGGGAAGACGGTGACGGCGATGCGCGCGGAGCGGTCTTCCGCGCGGCGGGCGTCGGTGGGGGCGGGATCCGGTGCGGTCATCCCGTCATGGTAAGAGCGGGGCCGCGGTGCGTCGTCGCGTGACGCGGCGCCGTCGTCGGCCTTCCGGAATCTTCTGCGCCCCTGACCCTTCTGGACGTCCGCTCCCGCCCCAGAAGGGTCAGTTCCGCAGACGATCCTCCGCGCCACCGGCGTCGAGACCGCCACGCTCCGCGATCGCGGCCCGCACCAGCCCCGCCGTCTCGACGAATCCCCGCCACCGGTCCGTCCCCGCCACCCGGATGTTGAGCCAGCCCTGACGCAGGAACACCGCGTCCCGGCGGGTGTCCTTGCCGACCTGCGCGGCGCCGTCGTGGGTCTTGCCCTCGTAGTGGATCGCGATCCGCCACCGCCGGTAGCCGAGGTCCGCGCTGGCGGGGTGCCACAGCGAGTAGTCCGGGTCCCAGAGCTCGATCTGCAGGTCCGGCTCGGGCAGCCCCGCGGCCATCAGCGCCAGGCGCAGTTCGGTCTCGGCCGGGGAGTCGGAACCGGTGCGCACGAGCGCGAGCGCCTCCCGCGCCCGCACGATCCCGGCCTCGCCGGTGTGCCGCTCGAGCGCGGCGCCGAGCTCCCGGCGGGTGGCCAGCGCGACCTTCCCCCGCCGTTCGTCCTCCCGTGCCAGCCGATCTCCGACCGCCACGAGCGCGTCTCGGTCCAGGACGGTGGCCAGGTGGAACCAGGTGTCGGCGTGCGAGGTCCATCGCAGCCCGTGCAGCCGGTCCCTCCGCACGAGGACGCGGTCTAGGTCCACGAGCCGGGTGCGCACGCCGGGCTCCCGCAGCACCCGGCGGGTGCGGGACCGCAGGACGGTAGGACGCACCCGGGCCTTCACGTCGTCCGGGAGGGGCCAGCCCAGCAGCCGGGCCACGGACTCTCCGGTCACCACGACGTCGGGACGCATCGCCGCCAGGTCCTGCAGCCGGGACAGCTCGGTGGCGAGGGGACGCGCGGGCGGCGTCGCCCCGGTGACGGGGCCGATCCAGCGGTAGTGGCCGTGCGCGACGCGTTCGACGTCCCGGCTGCGCAGCCGCGACCCGGACACCCCGGCGGCCAGCGCCTGCGCCCGCGTGAACGGGGCGTCTTGGAGGTGGGCGGGGAAGGGTCCGGGCACGCGCATGGCCCCGATCCTGCTCGCTCCCGACGTCGGCGGGCCCGGTTGTCCACAGGCCCTGCGGAGGCGTCGGGCCGACGTCGTCGTGGACGTCCTGCCGCGCGCTGGGAATCCGTTGCACATCTGACCCTTCTGGGCCGCCGCGCAGCGCTCGGAAGGGTCGGATCCGCAGAAGATTCCGGGATCACCCGCTCAGCCCGTACTCCTTCAGCATCTTCCGGGCCTCCTGGGTGCCGGCCCTCTGCAGCTCGAGCAGCTGCGCGTAGATCCCGCCTGACTCGGCCAGCTCGGCCGGGGTCCCGATCTCCTGCACCTGCCCGCCGCGCAGCGTGACGATCCGGTCCACGGACGCGATCGTGCTCAGCCGGTGCGCCACGATCAGGCTCGACCGACCCACCATCAGCTCCTCGAGGGCCGCCTGCACGAGCCGTTCGGACTTCGTGTCCAGCGCGGAGGTGGCCTCGTCCAGCACGAGGATCGGTGCGTCCTTGAGCACGGCCCGCGCCACCGCGATCCGCTGCTTCTGCCCGCCGGACAGCCGCAGCCCGCGCTCGCCGATCACCTGGTCGTAGCCGTCGTCGAACGCCGCCACGAACCGGTGCGCGTACGCGGCCTGCGCGGCGGCCCGGACGCGTTCGTCGGAGGCGTCGGCGTCTGCGTAGGCGATGTTCTCGCGCACCGTCCCGGAGAACAGGCTCGGCTCCTGGAACACGGTGGCGATCCGCCCGCGCAGCGCGGCCAGGTCCAGCCCGGCGACGTCCTGTCCGAACACCTCGATGCGTCCGCTCGTCACCGGGTACAGGCCCAGCAGCAGGTGCGCGATGGTCGACTTCCCGCCGCCCGACTCGCCCACGAGCGCCACCCTGGCACCCTGCGGGATGTCGAAGGACACGCGGTTCAGCACGGGGCGGGAGGCGTCGGCGTCGTAGGCGAAGGAGACCTCGTCGAAGCGCACGGCCGGCACGTCCGCGGGGACGTCCGGCGCACCCGGCACGACGTCGGCCCGCGGCTCCGCCGGCACGCGCGGCTCCTCCGCACCCACCACCGCGAGCGCCGCCCCGCCGGCCCGCTCGCGCTCCTCGGCGAGCACCTCGAAGTAGTCCTTCGACCCGGCGACGGCGCGCTGGGCGGAGTCCACGAGGAAGCTCATGGAGAAGATCGGCTGCCGGGCCATGTTCATCAGCTGCAGGAGGATCACCATGTCGCCCACGGAGAACAGGCCCTGCGCGGTGCGGACGAACACGATCAGGTACATCGCGCCGAAGGCCACGTTCAGGGCGAGCCGGCGCCCGGCGTCCATGCCGTGCCAGAACCGGGACTGCTGCCGGGTGATCTCCACGGTCCGCAGGAACCGGTCGCGGAACCCGGTGAGCTCGTGGTCCTGCCGGTTGTAGGCCCGCACCACGGACATCTGGGAGACCACCTCGGCGAACCGCCCCGAGGCGACGTCCACCTCCGTGTTCTTCTCCCCCTCCCACACCTGCCACTTCGCGGACGTCCGCGCGGTGAGCCACATGTACACGGGGAAGACGACGGCCAGCAGGATCGCCAGCGGCCACCAGTAGAACGCCGTGATCACGAGCACCGCGGCGGTGGTGACGAGCATGGTGAACGCGTTGTTCGCGAAGAACTGCAGAAACTGGGTGATCTCGTTGATGGTGCGGTTCAACCGGTTGACGACCCGCCCGGTGATCGCGGTGTCGAAGTACCGCTGGGGCAGGTGCAGCAGCTGCTCGAAGTACCGCGTGGAGAGAATGGTGCGCATGCGCGCGGCCATCACGTCGCCCCAGTAGCCGCCCACGCTCACCACCAGGGTGGTCGCCACCTCGACGGCGAGGAACGCGACCGCCAGCCAGGTCACCGCGGTGACGGCCTCGGCCACGTCGGTCTCCCCCGCGACGGCGGCGACGATCCGGTCCGTGGCCGCACCGATCAGGAACGGGGTGGCCAGGGCCAGCACCGCGGCCAGCACGGAGCTGACGGCGATGCCGAGGTAGAGGCGGTTGAGCTGGGGCGCGAAGCGCAGGATGCGGAGCAGCGACGTCACCCGGCCAGGCTAGTGGCCGGTGCGGACGTCAGCGCGGGCCGGTCGGCCCGCCTGGAGGTCAGAACGGGGGCGCTGCCGCGACGGCGGCCAGCACGGGGTGCAGCAGCGGGGCCACGCCGTGCCCGCCCGGTGCGGCCGGGGCGGCGGGGTCCATCCAGTGCAGCTCGACGATCTCGTCCGTCGGCTCGGGGACCTCGTGCCGGGCGACGGGCCGCCACAGCGCGAACACCTCCGAGTGCAGGGCGGCGCCGGGCTCGTTGGCGGCGGCGGTGTCCCACGCGCCCAGGCGGGTCAGCTCGTCCGGGCGCAGGCGAAGCCCGGTCTCCTCGGCCACCTCGCGGACGGCGGTGTCCACGGGGTCCTCGCCGGGCAGGTGCTTGCCGCCGGGGAACATGAACATGGCGGTGCCGGCCTTGCGGACGGTCAGCACGCGGCGGTCCGGGCGGGCCAGCACGACGGCGGAGACGCGGATGACCTCCCCGGCCGTGACGGCCGGGGTGCGGGCGGAGTCGGAGGGGGAAGGACTCATGCCCCCATCATCCTCCCCGCGCGGCTCAGAGGAGCGTGAGCCCCACCTTCACGGCGATTCCCAGCATGAGCACGCCCACCACGGCGTCCACGATCCGCCACGTCCGCGCCGAGTCCATGGACGGGGCGAGCTTGGTGCCGCCCCAGCCGAGCGCGGTGAACCACACGAGCGAGGCCGCCACCGCGCCGCCCACGTACGCCCACTTCGCTGCCCCGAATGTCTGCGCGAAGGTGCCCATCATGACCACGGTGTCGAGGATGGCGTGCGGGTTCACCAGGGAGACGGACAGCGCCAGCAGGATGATCCGCGGCAGCGGCGTCTGCGGGCGGTCCAGCGCCACGCGGCGCGGCTGCACGCGCTGCCGCACCGTCACCGACCCGCCGCCCGAGGGGGCGCCGAAGCCGGGCGCGCCGTCGTCGTGATGCCCGACGCCGGCCCCGGCCGGCTCGCGCTCGGCCAGGCGGCCGGTCACCGGGTCGATCAGCGGCAGCTCACCGGTGAGGACCGCGAGGTCGATGCGGTCGGGGCCGTGCCCGGTCCCCTCGACGTCCGCGGCCGCGGTGCTGAGGGTCCGGTCCCCGCGCCAGGCGGAGCGCAGCGCGCCCGCGGCGAACCCGAGGAGGTAGACCACGCCGGCCACGGTCAGCGCGGGCACGAGCCACGGCCAGCGCTCGGCCACCACGCCCACGCCGCCGGCGCCGAGCACGAGCAGCGCCACATCGGCCACGAAGCACACGGTCAGGACGGTCCACACGCGGTCGCGTCGGACGATCTGGCGCAGCAGGAACAGGGTCTGCGCGCCGATGGCGACGATGAGGGCGAGGTAGGTCAGGAATCCGGTGGCGAAGATGGTCACCGAGCGAGGATAGGAGCCGTCCCACGTCCGTGCCATCGCGATCTTCTTCAGGATCTGAAGACATCCTTCATGGCCACCCCTACCCTGGACCGCATGAACTCCGACCACCTGCGCGCCCTCGTCGCGGCCGTCGACCACGGCACCTTCGACGCCGCCGCGGACTCCCTGCGGATCTCCGGCTCGGCCTTCTCGCAGCGGATCAAGGCCCTGGAGCGGCAGGTGGGCCAGGTGCTCCTGGCCCGCACCGTCCCCGTCCGGCCGACCGCGGCCGGAGAGCGCATGCTCCGTCTCGCCCGGCAGACCCTCGCGCTCGAGGACGAGACGCTCGCCGCGCTCGGACGCGGTGACGGCGGCCGCGTGCCGCTGCGCGTGGCCCTCAACGCGGACTCCCTCGACACGTGGTGGGAGCCCGTGCTGCGCGAGGCGGCGACGTGGGACGACGTCGTCCTGCAGATGCAGTCCGAGGACCAGGAGCACACCGCCGTCCTGCTGCGGGACGGCGCGGTCGTGGCGGCCGTGACGGACGACCCCACGCCCGTGGCCGGGTGCACCTCCACCCCGCTGGGCACAATGCGCTATCACGCGGTGTGCGCGTCCTTCCTGCTGGAGCTGCACCGCGACGCGCGGGGCCGGGTCGACTTCGGCACGCTGCCGATCGTGGACTACGGCCCCCGCGACGGCCTGCAGCACACGGTGCTGCGCCGCGTCACCCGCGGCCGGCCCGTGGCCGACCCGCCGACCCACCTCGTGCCGTCCGTGCACGCGTATCTGCGGGCGGTGGAGCTCGGGCTGGGCTGGGGCATGCTCCCCTCGGTGCAGATCCCGCCGGGCGTGCTCGAGGGCCGGCACCCCGACCTCGAGCCGATCCCGGCCCTCGGCGCAGCCGACGTGCACCTGCACTGGCAGCGCTGGACGGCCGGGACCGCGGCTCTGGACCGCCTCACGGACGCGGTGCTGCGCGCCGCGCCCTCGGCGGGGGACACCGCGGACTGACGGGCGCATTCGAGACCCGCTCCGGACGCGCCGCGACCCCCGCCGGAGGGGCGGGGGTCGCGGTCACGGGCCGCTCGGGGCGGCCGGGGTCGGGTCAGCGGGCGTCGCCGGTGCCCGGGCGGCGGGTGTCCGCGCCCTCGGCGCGCACGTCGCCGGCGCGGTCGTCCACGCGGTGCACGTCATGGTCGCGGTGCGCGCCGCCCACGTGGTGGTCGCGGCGCACGGGCTCGGCGTGCACCTCACGCTTGCGGCGGCCGGCCAGGCCCGCCAGGCCCAGCAGGCCGGCCAGGCCCCACAGGCCCCAGTTGCCGTTGTCGTCCTTCTCCTCCTCCTGGGGGGCGGGCGACTCGGAGGCCGGTGCCGTCGTGGCGGCCTCGGTGGCCGGGGCCGTGGTCTGCGCGACGGCGGCGGGGGCGCCGAGGCCGGTGACGACGGCGGCGGCGAGGGTCAGGGCAGTGGCGGTGCGGCGGATGTCAGTCATGTTCGTGCTCCTCTCACCGGCGGCCTTCGCCGACCGGCGTCGGGGTGGATCGGCCGGAAGTCCCGGACGATCCTTTCGGTCATACACAGGCACCGTACGCATAGGGGGGTGGGGGTACGTCAACGGTTGCCGTCCCGGGGTCAGGGCCGGCCGGCCCGGGCGGAGCCGCAGCAGGAGCCCGCAGCCCCCGGCCCGGCGCGCCCCGGGGTGCAGGGCACAACGACGTCGAAACGCGTCCACCCGCCCTCGGACGCCACGGTCACGT
Organism: Micrococcus sp. CS26; assembly: GCF_055522295.1. NCBI lineage: Bacteria > Bacillati > Actinomycetota > Actinomycetes > Micrococcales > Micrococcaceae > Micrococcus > Micrococcus sp. CS26. Next base: position 39,453 of record NZ_JBVFVY010000010.1, on the reverse strand, counting down.
CCCCGCCGTGGCTGCGCGCGATCGAGCGCACGATGGCCAGGCCCAGACCCGTGGACGGCTCCGTGCCCGGGGGGCCCGTCCGGCCCTTCCCGGGGCCGCGGACGAAGCGGTGGAAGAGGGTGGCGTGTCGGTCGGCCGGGATGCCGCCGCCGTCGTCGTGGACGCTGACGAGCATGAGGCCGGGCCGGGGCCGGTCCTCCCGCACGGAGGCCGTGACGGTGGTCCCGACGGGGGTGTGCTTGGCCGCGTTGGAGAGCAGGTTGCCGACCACGCGGGCCAGCTGCGACCGGTCGCCGGTGACGGACCGCTGGGTGCCCGGCTCCGCCCCCTCGGGCAGGTCCACCACCCACGTGTGGTCCGGCCACGCAGCGCGGGCGTCCATCACGCCCTCGAGGACCACCTCGGACAGGTCCACCTGTTCGGCCAGCGCCACCTCCTCGGAGGGCTCCAGACCCATGGCCCGGCCGCGCGAGACGGACTCGAGCCGTTCGAGCAGGAGCATGTCGTCCACGAGGGCGGCCATCCGGTCGGCCTGGAGCAGCACCCGGTCGAGTGACCGCCGGCCGGTCGCGGAGAGCTCCTCCGTCATCGCGATCATCTCGGCGTAGCCGCGCACCGAGGCGAGCGGCGTGCGCAGCTCGTGGGAGGCGTCCGCCATGAACCGGCGCATCTGCTGCTCCTGCACGCGGCGCTGCTCCAGGGCCGCCTCGACCGAGCCGGTGAACCGGTCGAGCGCCTGGGCGACGACGGCCACCTCGTCCGGCCCCCGCAGGAGCCGAGGCGGCATGCGTGAGTCCTCCGGATCGAGCCCGGCGCGGGCCATGTCCACCTGGGCGACCCGTTCGGCGACGGCGGCGACCTCGCGCAGCGGGGCCAGCCCCCGACGCAGCCACAGGGTCACCAGGATCGCGGTGGTGAGGACGGTGACGAACAGTCCGACGGCGACCGCGATCAGCGCCTGCCGTGCGACGTCGGACATGGCGCCCGTCGGCGCCCCCACCACGAGTACCTGGTCCGCGGCCACCCAGGGGCCCGGCGCGGTCAGGGTCTGGGCCTGGACGCGATAGGAGACGTCGCCGACGACGGCGTCCAGCATCGGCCCGCCCGGCCTGTCCCGGACGGCGTGGAGGAGGTCGTGGGCCTCCTGCGCCGTGAGCGGCACGGACTCCCCGGCGTCACCGACCCGGTGCCCGATGAGGGCGTCCTGCTGATGCGCTCCCAGACCGGAGAGCGGGACGAGCGCGACCACCGTCCCCTCGGGCTGGCCGAGGGCACCCGGCGCGCGCAGGTACCCCTCCCCGGGGCCGACGTCGCCCCCTCCGCCCGGCGAGGGGACCGTCAGCTGCTCCGAGGCGCGGATCCATGCTTCGGAGGCGTCCCGGGAGGCGGATTCGGTCAGCAGGGCCTTCGTGATGCCGGCCGCGAAGAACGAGTAGGCCAGGATGGTGGCCACCAGGATCAGAAGGACGCCGGCGCCGACGCGGCGGGCCAGCGACGTGGGCCGCCTGCGGCGGGTGCTGCCGTGCCCCGACGGGACCGCGCCGGTCTCAGGCGGGCCGGATGACATACCCGGCGCCGCGGATGGTGTGGATCATCGGATCCCGATCCGCGTCGATCTTCTTCCGCAGGTAGGAGATGTACAGCTCGACGATGTTCGCGCGGCCGCCGAAGTCGTAGCCCCAGACGTCCTGCAGGATGCGCTCCTTGGAGAGCACCGTGCGGACGTTGGCCATGAGGAACTTCAGCAGGTTGTACTGCGTGGCGGTCAGTTCGATCTCGTCGCCGCCGCGGGTCACCTCGTGGGTGCGGGTGTTCATCACCAGGTCGCCGACCACGAGCACCTCGGAGCCGCCCGAGACCACGCCGGAGCGCTGCACGAGCCGGTGGGCGCGGATCAGCACCTCCTCCATGGAGAAGGGCTTGGTCACGTAGTCGTCGCCGCCGGCGGCCAGGCCCGCCACGCGGTCCTCCGTCGCGTCCTTGGCGGTGAGGAACATGGCGGGCATCTCCGACCAGTGGGCGCGCAGGCGCTCCAGGACGTCCAGGCCGTCCATGTCCGGCAGCATGACGTCCAGGATCGCCAGGTCCGGCCGGCCGGCGGTGCCCAGCTCGACGGCGGTCGCGCCGTCGTGGGCCACGATCACCTCCCAGCCGCAGAGGGTGAAGCCCATGGAGAGCAGGTCGGCGATCATCGGCTCGTCGTCCACGACGAGCACCCGCACCGGCGCGCCGTCCGGGTGCGAGAGCTCGGGCAGGACCTTCTTCAGCTCCGCCATGGATGACGGGCCGGTGGTGCTCTGGATGGGGCTCACAAGGTTCCTCTACGTTCAAGAGACGGTTCACGGTGCCCACGCGGACGTCGCGGGCTGCGGGGGACGAGCGCCTCGCGACGGAGGGGCGACGCCGTTCCGGGGGATGGCGGACGGGCGGCGACCGGAGGCCGGGGGGTGCGCGGATCCCCCCTCGACGGAGCCCCATGCTACGCGGACCAGCCGGGTCGGCCCAGAGTCTTCTCGGAACGCGGACATCAGCGTGACTCGTCACAGCCCTGACGCATCCGGCGGCGCCACCGGGGCCGCCCTGTGCTGACGCCGCGCCGCGTGGCCGGCGTCAGTCGACCGGCTTCATGGCCCAGTGCGTGGCCAGGGTGCCGAACATGTGGGTCTCGTGCCCGATGTTCACGAAGCCGGCGTCCGCGAAGAGGTCCGCGACCTCGTCCGGCGTGTGGAACGCCTTCGTCGAGGAGGACAGGTACGCGTAGGCCTCCGGCCGGTCGGCGATCAGCTTCGCCAGCTGTGGCATCACCCGGTGGATGTAGAAGGAGGAGAAGGGCTTGAGCACGTTGTCCGGCGCCGGCGACGTCTCGAGGGCCGCGACCCAGCCGCCGGGGCGCAGCACGCGGAACTGCTCGGCGAGAGTCGCCGGGATGTCCGCGACGTTGCGCAGCAGGTAGCCGTGGGTCACGGCGTCGAACGAGCCGGACTCGAACGGCAGGTCTGTCGCGTCCGCGACGACCCACTCGATGCGGTCCCCGCCCGCGCGGGCACGGCCGACCTCCATCATCTCGGCGGCGATGTCCGCGCCCACCACCTGTGCGTCGGGGTGCCGCTTGAGCACCTCGAACGCGAGGTCGCCGGTGCCGGTGGCCAGGTCGAGCACGCGGGCCTGCGCGGGGATGTTGGCCCGCGCCACCGTGTGGCGCACCAGGCGCGGCTCCTGACCCCATGTCATGACGGCGTTCATCAGATCGTAGCGGCCGGCGATGGCGTCGAACATCGCGGAGACCCGGTCGTGGTGGTCGGCGGCGCCGCGCTGCGCGTCGCCGCGCGGGGCGGGGAGGGGGTTCTGGCTCACCAGGCCACCGTATCCCGCCCACCTCCCCCGACGACGCCCCTCACCGGGATTGCACAGAGGCGTTAGGTTGCCCTAATCTTCCGGAGTTACCTCACGTCGGTGTTTGCTAATGCCGGCCCGGCAGGGCCGACGCATCCTCCGACCGCAGACCCGACCCCCTCCGCCCGGCGCCCGCGCGTCGCGACCGTGAAAGGCCACCACCATGGCACCGTCCCCCCTGTCCCGCCGCTCCCTCCTCGCCGGCGGGGGAGTCGGCCTCACCCTCCTGCTCGCCGCGTGCTCCACCGGCCCGGCCGGAGGCTCGGCCTCGTCCTCGTCGGCCGGTGCGTCGTCGTCGGACGCCGCGGGCGGGGACGCCGCGTTCCCCCGCAGCATCGAGCACGTCTACGGCACCACCGAGATCCCGCAGCGCCCGACCCGCGTGGCCACCGTGTCCTGGGTGAACCAGGACGTGACCCTCGCCCTCGGGGTGGTGCCGGTGGGCATGGCCGCCGTGGAGTTCGGGGGGAACGCGGAGAAGTCCACCGACTGGTTCGACGCGAAGCTCGCCGAGACCGAGGGCGCCCAGAAGCCCGTGCAGTGGTCCGAGGCCTCCGGCATCGACGCCGAGGCGATCGCCGCCGTGAAGCCGGACGTCATCCTCGCCGTCTACTCCGGCATCACGCAGGAGGACTACGACCGCCTCTCGAAGATCGCCCCCACCGTGGCCTACCCGAAGGACGTCCCCGCCTACGGCACCTCGTGGCAGCAGTCCACGGAGGTCATCGGCCGCGTGCTCGGCAAGGAGCAGGAGGCGGAGGAGCTCATCGCGGACCTCGAGCAGCAGATCAAGGACGCCGGCGAGAAGCACGCGGGCCTCCAGGGCGCGTCCTTCGTCTACGGCACCATCGACCCCGCCGCCGCGGACCAGATCAGCATCTACACGGACGTGGACAACCGCCCGAAGTTCCTCGAGCTGCTCGGCATGGAGCAGGCGCCGGTGGTGACGGAGAACTCCCCGGAGGACCAGGCGTTCTTCTTCACGTGGTCGCCCGAGCGCGCGGACGAGCTGGAGTCGGACGTGTTCGTCTCCTGGGCCGCCCAGGACTCGGTCCGCGAGGCCATCGAGTCCGACCCCCTGCTGGGCTCGATCCCGGCCGTGAAGGCCGGCGCCCTCGTCCTGCAGACGGACGAGCAGGAGGTCCTCTCCGTCTCCGCGATCTCCCCGCTGTCCATCCCGTTCGCGCTCGAGAAGGTCGTCCCGCCGATCGCCGAGGCCGCGAAGACCGCGCAGGGCTGATCCCTCCCCATGCCGTCCACGGCCCTGGCCTCCCCGGCCCGCGTCCGCGCGGGCGTGCTGATGGGCGCCCTGCCCGCGGCGCTGCTGCTGGCGGCGCTCGTGGCCGGCGTCGCCCTCGGCGCGCGCACCGTGCCGGCGACGACGGCGCTCGACACCCTGGGCGCGGTCCTCACCGGGCACCCCGTGCCGGAGGGCATCGAGGCGGCGGCCGTGGCCTCCCGCGTGCCCCGCGTGGTGACGGGGGCGCTGGTGGGGGCGGCGCTGGCCGTGGCCGGCGCCGCCCTGCAGGGGGCCACCCGCAACCCGCTCGGCGACCCGGGGCTGCTCGGGCTCTCCGCCGGCGCGGGGCTGGCCGTGGCGGCGGGCATGGCGCTCGGCGTCGCCGGCTCCACGTTCGGGGTGCTGGCGCTGGCCGCCGTCGGGACGCTGGTCGCGGCGGCGCTCGGCTACGCGGTGGCGGCGGCCGCCACGCGGAGGGGCCGGACGACACCCGGCGCCCCCTCCCCCATGGCGCTCGTGCTGGCCGGCGCCGCGATCACCGCCGGCGCCACCGCCGGCACCACGGCGCTGCTCGTGCTCTCCCCCACGGTCCAGGACCGACTGCGCTTCTGGGCCGTGGGCACGGTGGCCCGCGCCGACCTCGGCGAGGCGCTCGCCCTGGCGCCCGTGATCGCCGTCGGGCTGCTCGCCGCCGTCGCCGTGGCCCCCGGGCTCGACGCCCTCGCCCTCGGCGACGACCTCGCGCACGGTCTGGGCGGGCGCCCGGAGCGGGTGCGCGCGGTGCTGCTGGGCGCGGTCGTGCTGCTCACGGCCGCGGCGGTGGCGCTGGCCGGGCCGGTCGGGTTCGTGGGGCTGCTCGTGCCCCACGCGCTGCGCCGTCTGCGGCCGCCGAGCACGCGAGCCCTGATGGCCGGCTGCGCCCTGTGGGGCGCCGTCCTCGTGATCCTCGCGGACCTCGCCGGGCGGCTCGTCGTGGCGCCCGGGGAGATCCACCTCGGGGTGACCACCGTCCTGCTCGGCGTGCCCGTGCTGCTGGCGCTGCTGCGCCGCCCGGGGGTGGCCGCATGAACCTCCAGCACACCGCCCCGGACGACGTCGTCGCCCGCCTGCGCCGCTCCGACCGGCGCCGCCTCGGACGGGCCTGCGCGGGCCTCGCCGTGGCCGTGCTGGTCCTCGCCCTGCTGCGCGTGGTGTGGGGCACGTACCAGGTGACCGTCCCGGACCTCGTGCGGATCCTGGGCGGGGAGACGATCCCGGGAGCGAGCTTCATCGTGCTGGAGGAGAAGCTGCCCCGCGCCGTGGCCGCAGTGCTCACCGGCGCCGCCCTGGGCGCGGCCGGCGCGCTCTACCGGCGCACGCTGCGCAACCCCCTGGCCTCGCCGGACATCCTGGGCGTCACCCAGGGCGCCGCGGCGGCGGTCGTGCTGGGGATGCTGGCGACCGCCGGGCAGACCGGCGGCGCATCGGACCTGACGCGCGCCGCCACGGCACTGATCGGCGGCCTCGCGGCGGTGGCCGCCGTGTTCGCCACGGCCCGCTCCGTGGGGGGCGAACGGTTCGTGGTGGCCGGCATCGCGGTGGCGGCGGCGGGCCAGGCCGTGGTGGCCGGGGCGATGCTCTCGCTGGCCCAGCACGACCTGCAGTCGGCCACCGTCTGGATCGCCGGCTCGCTCAACGGCGTCACGTGGGGCCGCATTGCGCTGCTCGCGGGCGTGCTCGCGGCCGCCCTGCCGCTGGCGGGGGTGCTGCACGCGCGGCTGGCCCCCGCCGACGTCGGCCCGGACCTCGCGCACGCCCTCGGCGCCCGACCGCGCCCCACCTCGGCCGCGGCGCTGGGGCTCGGCGCAGTGCTGGCCGCCGTGGCGACCGCCGTCGTGGGGCCGCTGGCGTTCGTCGCGCTGCTGGCCACCCCGGTGGCGCGCGGGCTCACCCGCGGCCTGCCCTCCCTGCCCGCGGCGGCGCTCACGGGCGCCGCGCTCGTGCTGCTCGCGGACCTCGTGGCCGGCGAGGCCGTCCCCCTGCTCACCGGCGCCGCCCTGCCCACCGGTGTGCTCACCGGCGCCGCCGGCGCCCCGCTCATGCTCTGGCTGCTGCTGCGCCAGGGCCGGACCCCAGGAGGCGTGCGCCCCGCATGACCGCTCCCCCGCTCACCGTCCCGTCCCCCGCCGCACCGCGCGCCGGGGCCGCCGACGACGTCGCGATCCGCCTGCGCGGCCTGACGCTCGGCTACGGCCCGGCCTCGGCACCGCCGATCGTCGAGGACCTCGACCTGGACGTGCCCGCCGGGCGCGTCACCGCGATCATCGGCGCCAACGGCTGCGGCAAGTCCACGCTGCTGCGCGGCCTGACCCGCCAGCTCGCCCCGCGCGCCGGGAGCATCGAGGTGCTCGGCCGGGACGCCGCCCGCGTGTCCGCGCGCGACTACGCCCGCACCGTGGCGCTGCTGCCCCAGCATCCCGTGGCGCCCGAGGGCATGACGGTGGCGCAGCTCGTGGCGCGCGGCCGTCACCCGCACCGCGGGCTCCTGGGCGGCCGGGCCGCCGGCGACGACGCCGCGATCGCCTCGGCGCTCGAGCGCACCGACCTCGTGGAGCTCGCCGACCGCGAGGCCGGCACGCTCTCCGGCGGGCAGCGGCAGCGGGCGTGGCTCGCCCTCGTGCTCGCCCAGCAGACCCCGGTGGTGCTCCTCGACGAGCCCACGAGCTACCTCGACCTCAGCCATCAGGTGGAGGTGCTGGACCTGGTGCGCGCGCTCCCGGACCCGCGCGGCGGGGGCCGGGCGACCGTCGTCGCGGTGCTGCACGAGCTGAACCTGGCGGCGCGCAGCGCGGACCACATCGTGGCGATGGCCGCGGGCCGGGTGGTGGCGCAGGGCACGCCGGGCGAGGTGATCGTGCCTGAGGTGCTGGCCGAGGTGTTCGGCCTGGACGCGGACGTGGTGGCCGATCCGCTGCTGGGCCACCCCGTGGTGCTGCCGCGCGGGAACGGGGACCGCCGATGAGCGCCGACGGCATGATCGTGGCGCACACGCGCGTGGTGTCCGTGGAGCAGCCGTGCCGCGGGTTCCGGCGGATCGTGCTGGCGGGGCCGGACCTGGAGGCCGCCAGCGGGGACCTGCTGGGACTGCTGCCGCCCGGCGTCGCCGACCTGCACGCCCTGTACCGGGGCGCGCGGCCGCGCCGGGACGCCTATGTGAAGCTGCTGATCCCCCCGCCGGGCGGGACGTCGGCGGACCCGGACCTGTCCGCCGGGTTCCGCGCCGGGTTCCTGGCCATCCCCGAGGAGGAGCGCGGCTGGATGCGCACGTACACGGTGCGCTCGGCCGGGCTCGTGCGGCTCGACGGGCGGCAGGTGCCCTCGCTGACCGTGGACGTGGTGCTGCACGGCGACCCGGACGACCCCGCCGACCCGCATCAGGGGCCGGGCCTGCGCTGGGCGCGCGCCGTCCAGGCGGGGGACGCGGTGAACGTGCTGGTGCCCTCGGCGGAGGCGCCGGCGTGGTCCGGCTGGCGGCAGACGGGGGCGCACCGTGTGCTGGCCGTGGGCGACGAGACCGCCGTCCCCGCCCTGGTGTCCGTGGCGGAGGAGCTCGCGGACCCGTTCGGCGGGTTCGACGGCGAGGCGGACCTCGTGCTCGAGCTGCCCCACGACGGGCAGGCCGCCGACCTCATCGCCGAGCGCCTGGCCGTCCCCGAGCCGTGGGACTGGCGGGCCGTGACGGAGCTGACGGACCGGGGCCGCGTGCGCCTGCACGTGGGCCGCCGGGCGCCGGGGGCGCCGTCGGGGTCCTGGGCGCACGCCCGCCTCGCCGCCCTGCTGGGCGTGGACCCCGACGACGCCGGCGGGCCGGTCGCGCCGCCCGCGGCCTCCGTCGAGCGCGAGTGGACCGTCGCCGCCCTCGAGGCCGACGAACGGCCCGAGGCCTACGTGTTCCTCGCCGGGGAGTCCGCGATGGTGCGCGCCCTGCGCCGGCTCAGCGTGGGCCCCGGCGGCGTGCCGAAGAAGCACGTCTCCTTCATGGGCTACTGGCGGGAGGGCCAGGCGGAGAGCTGAGGAGTGGGGTGGTGGAGCGCCGCTCCGCCCTCGCACCGGCGTCGGGCTCTCCCTACTGTGGGAGTTCAGCACCCGATCGAACCGAAGGAGAGATTCCCATGACCCGCACCGTGATCATCGGCGGCCACGGCAAGGTGGCCCTGCTCGCCGCACCTCTGCTGGCGGAGGCCGGCCACGACGTCGTCTCGATCATCCGCAACCCCGATCACGCCGAGGACGTCCGCGCCGCCGGCGCCGAACCGCTCGTCCTGGACATCGAGAAGGCGGACCAGGAGGAGCTGCTCCACGCGCTGCGCGACGCGGACAACGTCGTGTTCTCCGCGGGCGCGGGCGGCGGGGACGCCCAGCGCACCCGGGCCGTGGACCACGACGCCGCCGTCGCCAGCATGCGCGCCGCCGAGGCCGCGGGCGTGCGGCGCTACGTGATGGTGTCCTACCTCGGCGCGTCCCTGCACCACGACGTGCCCGAGGACGACCCCTTCTACACCTACGCGCAGGCCAAGGCCGAGGCGGACGAGGCGCTGCGGGACTCCGGGCTGGCCTGGACCATCCTCGGTCCCGGCGCCCTGACCGACGAGGAGCCGTCCGGCCGCATCACCGTGGACCCGGACCTCTCCGACTCCGATGCCCCGCAGCGTGGGGCCAGCCGCGGCAACGTCGCCCGGGCGATCGTGGCCGTGCTCAGCGAGCCGGGCACGGTGGGCCGGAAGATCGACTTCGTGGACGGCGACGTGCCCGTGGCCGAGGCCGTCCGCGGCGACTGACGCGCCGCCAGCGCCGGGGACGGCCCCTCAGGCCAGGCCGAGGCGGCGGTCCACGGTGCCGAGCACGCCCATGAGCCCGGTGAAGCCGGCCAGGATCCCGGCGAGCACGACGCCCACGCTGCGGCGGCCGAGCCGCGGCACGTCGAGGAACGGGTACGGGTACCAGTCGATGCGGGGCCCGCGCGCCATGGTCACCGCCGCCCACATCAGCGGGATGACCGAGGCCAGGCCGGCGCGCCGCGGCGTGATCTGCCCGCGCGGGTCGAACAGCGCCCACACCGCCGGGGCGAGCACGGGGTTGACGATGTGCTGCAGCGCGTCGTTGAACCGGTAGAGGAAGGTGTCCTGTTCGCGGCCACGCAGCACCGCGTTGTAGACGATCCCCGTGACCAGCACCGAGCCGAGGCCGGCGGTGCGCACGGCCCAGAACGCGTCCGACGTGGGCGCCTCACGACGCGCGGCCAGCGTCAGCGACGTGCCCGCGACCAGCGCGTTGGACAGCCACGTGAAGTACGCCGGCTGGTTGAGGGCGTGGGACCAGCCCGCGGGGAACCCGCCCTGATAGCCGACGCCCGGGATCACCATGGAGTCCTTGGACATCCCGATGGGGAACGAGGTCAGGCACCCGATCAGCGGCAGTGCCCCCGAGACCTGCCACGCCAGGCGGCTCCGACGGTCCACCGGCGGCACGGGACGCGGCTGCAGCCGGGACACGACGGCGTGCGCGATCCGCTCACGGACCCCCTGCGGGGCGGGGCGGGTGCGGCGGACGGAGGGCAGGCTGACGCGGAGGGTGGAAAGGGGCATGGGGGGTCGTCCTCGAACGGCGGGGTCAAGGGATGAGACCGCCCATTCTCACATGAACAGCAGTTGAACGAAAGGGGGCGAGACGGAGAACACCGCCGCGCCCCCCCTCCTGCCCGCCCCGCCGCCTCAGTGGGCGCCGGCCTCCTCCAGCGGCAGGATGCGCTCCGGATCCTCGACCTCCACCCGCACGCCGTCGGCCTGCAGCCGGCGCACGCCCTCGGCGATCAGCCGTCGGCCGACGTCGTCGATCCGGTCCACCCGCGTGAGGTTGAGCACCACGGTGCGGATGGGCCCGTCGTTCTCATCTCGGGCGGCCACGGCGGCGGCCTCGTGCACCGCCCCGCCGCCGGTCGCGGCCGAGAGCGCCGCGCTGTCCGCCGCGGCCTCCTGCCACCGCGGGTAGACGGCGGCGTCCCACCCGGTGCCGGGCTTCTCCGCACCGGTGTCCAGGTCCGTGAGCGCGTCCAGCACCGCCTCCGCACCGCCGAACCGGATCACGCCCTGCAGATGCACGAACACGCGGTCACCCTCGCGTTCCACGAAGCGCACGGCGGTGCCGCCCAGGCTGTCCCCGTCCATGAGATGCAGCCGGAAGTCCTCGGAGAGGCGGCGGCACGCCAGCACGCCGCGCGCCGAGTTGCCCACCTCGTCCAGGCGCGGCGAGAACACGCCGATCCCCACGCGACCCGGCAGCGCGCCGAGCACACCGCCGGCCACCCCGGACTTGGCCGGGATCCCGACGTCGGCGAGCCACTGCCCGGCGGCGTCGTACATGCCGGAGGAGGTCATCACGGACACCACGCGCCGCGCCACGATGGACGGCAGCATCCGCTCTCCCGTCATCGGGTGGATGCCGCCGGTCGCCAGACACGCGCCCATCACAGCGAGGTCCTTGGCGGTGACGAGCACGGCGCACTGCGCCACATACCCGGCCACGATCTCCTCGGCGGAGTCCTGCAGCACCCCGTAGCTGCGGAGCATGTGCGCCAGGGAGAGGTTGCGGTCCGAGACCGCCATCTCGGACTCGTACGTCTCCCAGTCCACCGAGAGCCGACGCCCGGCGAGCAGGGACATGATCTCCACGGCCCGGTCCAGCCGCTCCTTCCGGCTCGCCTCCGGTCCCACGAGCAGCTGGTGCACCGCGAGCGCGCCGGCGTTGATCATGGCGTTGTCCGGGCGGTGCGACTCCGCCTCGAGGGAGAGCTCGTTGAAGGCCTCGCCCGAGGGGTTCAACCCCACCTGCCGGTCCACGGCGGCGAAGCCCCGGTCCACGAGCGCGGCCGCGTACGTGAACGGCTTGGACGCGGACTGGATGGTGAACTCCACGTCCGCGTCGCCCGCGAAGTGCAGCCGCCCGGTGGGGGTGGCCAGCGCGATGCCGAAGCGGTCCGGGTCCGCCTCCGCGAGCACGGGGATGTACTGGGCCGTCTCGCCCGGGTTCACGGCGCCGAGCTCGGTGACCAGGCTCGCCAGGTAGTCGGGGATCGGGTGTCTCATCTCAGGCCTCCCAGCGCAGGCAGGTCAGGGGCTCGCCCCCGGGCACGGGCACGTGGCCGGTCGCACGGAAGCCGAGCCGCTCATAGAACGGGACGGTGGCGGGCACGGACGCCTCGAGGTGCACGGGCAGACCCGACGCGCGGCGCTGGCCGTGGCGCACCAGCGCACTCGCCGCCCCGCGCCCGCGGGCGGACGGGACGGTGCCGACCTCCTCAAGGTACCAGTGCCGGCCTGCCGGGCGGGCCCGCTCGCAGGCGGCCTGGATCCGCTTCAGGGCGAGGGTGTGGCGGCCGTGGACGGCGACGGCGGTGGGCAGCCCCGCCAGCAGGCCCGGCACGTCGACCCCGCGGGGGGCGGCGGGGGAGGTCCACACGGCGGCGCCGAGCAGCGTGCCGGCGGCCGCGTCCACGGCGACGTCCACGGCGCCCAGCGGGGCGCCGTCGGCCCCCGCGCGCAGCCCCTGGCGCACGGCGGCGGTGAACTTGCGCTCGAGGCGGGGCCCGCGCCGGTCCTCGGGCACGAGCCCGAGCGTGTACGGGTCCGTGGCGAAGGCCTCGGCGAGGACGGCGCCCACGCGGCGGGCGGTGTCCTCACGGGCTCCATCCGGGCGCAGGGTGAGCACGTGGACGCGGGGGCGCGGGGGCGCGGGGTCCGGGGAGGTCATGGCCGCCAGTCTAGGGACGGGGCCGGGCGCGTCATCGGACCGGCCGACGCACGCCCCACCCCGTGTGATCGGCGACACTGGTGGACATGGACTCCTCCGCACCCCTCGACCCGACCCCCGCCGCCCCGCCTGCCGCGGACGCCCCGCCCGCCGACGTCGTCGCCCGCCTGCAGGCGGAGCTGCCCGGCCGCGTGGACGTCTCCGCCGCCGCACTCGAGGCCGCCCGGGCGGACCGCTCGGGGCATCGCTCCCCCGCCGCGCCGCGGGCCGTGGTCCGCGCGCGGACGGTGGAGGACGTGCAGGCCGCGTGCCGGATCGCGCACGGGACCCGCACCCCGCTGGTCACCCGCGGAGCGGGCACGGGGTTGGCCGGCGGCGCCGTCGCGGGGGCGGGCGAGATCGTCCTGGACATGACCGCGATGGACCGGATCCTGGAGGTCTCCCCCGCGGACCGCGTGGCCGTCGTCGAGCCGGGGATCCTCAACGGGGCGCTGAACGCCGCGCTCGCCGAGCACGGGCTGTGGTGGGCCCCGGATCCCGCGTCGAAGGACATCTCCACGGTGGGCGGCAACATCGCGATGAACGCCGGCGGGCTGCTGTGCGCCAAGTACGGCGTCACGCGCGAGGCGGTGCTGGGCCTGGACGTGGTGCTCGCAGACGGCACCCTGCTGCGGCTGGGCCACCGCACCGTCAAGGGGGTGACCGGCTACGACCTGGTCGCGCTGATGATCGGCTCGGAGGGCACGCTCGGCGTGATCGTGGGCGCGACGCTGGCGCTGCGGCCGGCCGTGCGCGGCGTGCCCGTGACGCTCGGCGGGTTCTTCCCGGACGTCGTCGCGGGCGCCGCCGCGGCCGAGGCGATCACCGGGGCCGGTCACGTGCCCGCCCTGATGGAGCTGATGGACGAGGCGACGCTCGCCGCGGTGCGCGCGCACGCGGGGCCCGAGCGCGGGGCCGCCCTGCCCGAGTCCGGCGCGTTCCTGCTGGTGCAGGCCGACGGCGCCGGCGCCGAGGCGGACGGGGAGGCCATGGCCGCCCTCATGCGTACCCACGGCGGGGACGTCACCGTGACCGTGGACCCCGCCGAGGGGGAGGCCCTCATGGCCCTGCGCCGCACCGCGTTCCCCGCGCTCGAGCGCCTCGGCACCCCGCTCGTGGAGGACGTGGCCGTCCCGCGCAGCCGCATGGCCGAGATGTTCGCGCGGATCCGTGAGATCGAGGCACGCACCGGCGTCGCCATCCCCACCACGGCCCACGCCGGGGACGGCAACCTGCACCCGATCCTGCTGTTCGGCGCGGCGGCGCAGGTGGGCGGCGCGGCCGAGGACGCCGCGTCGATCCCGGCGGACGTGTGGGAGGCCGCCGGCGAGCTGTTCCGCGCGGGCCTGGAACTCGGCGGCACGCTCACCGGCGAACACGGCGTGGGCCTGCTCAAGCGCGCGTTCCTGCGAGACGAGCTCGGCGACGCCCAGCACGACCTCCAGCAGCGCATCAAGGCCGTGTTCGACCCGCACGGCATCCTCAACCCAGGAAAGGTGTTCACCCCGTGACGCAGCCGACCACCCCCGAGACCCCCGCCGACGCCGGCACGCCGACCCCGTTCGAGGTCGGGCTGCAGCTGCGCTGGTCCGACGAAGACCGCTACGGCCACGTCAACAACGCCCGCCTGCTCACCCTCGCCGAGGAGGCGCGCGTGCGCGCCCTGGCCGCGTGGGCCACGACGACGGCGTCCCCGGACGTCCAGCGCGTCGTGCGGTCCATGGAGGTCCAGTACGAGGCGCCCGTGGTCTACGCCGGGCCCGAGGTGACGGCGCGGGTGTGGATCCTGCGGATCGGCCGGACGTCCTTCACGCTGCGCCACGAGCTGTGGCAGGACGGGCGGCGCTGCGTGCTGTGCGACGCCGTGTTCGTGCAGGTGGACCCGGCGGCCGGGCGGCCCGTGGCCGTCTCCGACGAGGAGCGCGCCGCCTTCGAGCGCGTGCTGATCCCCGCCGAGGACTGACGGGCCGCCGTCGGGCCTGTGGACGGCCTGCCGTCTCGCAGGATCCCGCCGTAGGCTCTGAGGCCATGGAGCAGGACCCTTCCCCGGACGCGCCCGCGCCCTCGGCGGACGTCGAGGCGCTGCGCGGCACCCCCGTGTCCGAGTTGACGCAGCTCACCCCCGCGGCGTCAGGGGCGCTGGAGCGGCTGCGCCGAGACGTCGAGCGCTTCGACCTCGAGTACCGCTCGGCCCTGCTCCAGGTGGAGGCGCGGCTCGAGGTGCTGCGGGACGAGTTCACGCACCTGCACGACTACAACCCCATCGAGCACATCGTCACGCGGGTGAAGTCGCCGGAGTCGATCCTGCGCAAGGCCTCCGCCCGCGGGCTGTCCCTGGACCTGGACGCGCTGCGCACCAACGTCACGGACATCGCCGGGGCGCGCGTGATCGTCAGCTTCGCCCGGGACGTGTACCGCGTGTTCCGCCAGTTCACGCAGCAGCCGGACATCCGGGTGCTCGAGGTGGAGGACTACATCTCCCGGCCCAAGCCCTCGGGCTACCGCAGCCTGCACTGCCTCGTGCAGGTGCCGATCCACCTGTCCACCGGCACGATCCCGGTGACCGTGGAGATGCAGTTCCGCACGAGCGCCATGGACTTCTGGGCCACGCTCGAGCACAAGATCAACTACAAGTTCGACGGCGGCGTGCCCCCGGACATCGCGACCGAGCTCGTGGCCGCCGCCCGCGTGGCTGCGGACCTGGACACCCGCATGGAGCGCCTGCACGACCAGGTGCAGGAGACCGACAGGGACGACGACGCCGCCGCGGCCTGGGAGGACGACGGCGGTCCCGTCTTCGAGGACGAGCCGGCGGCGGGGCCGGGCGAGGCGCGGCCGGGTGACGACGCGCCCGGCGCGTCCACCGTCTGAGCCCCTCCGTCCACACCCGGCGGGCCGCGTGCACAGGGTTCTCCACAGAGTTGTCCACAGGTGTGGATGAGTCACACGCGTGTGATCCAGCAAAGCAGAGCAGGGCGTGACCGCAGGCCAGGGAGGACATGCGGAGGGAGCGGCTGCCGGTAGCCTGAGCCGATGCCCTCCACCGCCGTGCCGCCGCGCGACTCCGGCGCCGCCTCCACCCTGCCCGCCCGCACAGGGCACCGCGGGGTGTCGATCCTGCGCACCGCCGCCCTCGTCCTCGTGGTGGCGGCGTTCGTGTGGCTGGCACTCACCGTGCGCCTGCCCGGCGTGGACGAGCTGCGCGCCCAGCTGGACGGCTTCGGCTGGTGGAGCTGGCTGGCGTTCACCGTGCTGTACGCGGCCGTGGCGCTCACCCCCATCCCCGTGACGATCATGGCGGTCACCGCCGGTGTGCTCTTCGGCGCGATCGAGGGGACGGTGCTGTCCGTCGTCGGAGCCCTGCTGGGCTCGCTCGGGGCGTACGGCATCGCGCGCGCGGTCGGACGCGAGGTGGTCCTGCGCGGGCTCGGCCGCCACGCCGAGACCGTGGAGCGGCGGCTCGAGGACACCGGGTTCCTCGCCCTGCTGGCCCTGCGCGTCGCCCCGGGGCTGCCGTACTGGCCCGTGAACTACGGGGCGGGCGCGCTCGCCGTGCCGCTGGGGATCTTCGCCGGCTCCACCGCGGTCGGCGTGATCCCCGGGCAGCTCTCCCTCGTGGCGATGGGGGCGTTCGCGGTGCGCCCGGGCGTCGTGAACGGCGTGCTGCTCGGGGTGGGCTGGCTCGCCGTGGGCGGTCTGACCCTGTGGGCGGTGCGGCGCTGGCGACGGGCAGCCCGGGCCGCGGAGGGGCCGGCGGGCTCGGAGGGGCCGGAAAGCCCGCGGAGTGGTCAGGACACGCCGTCTCCGCGTGCGCGACGCGGCGTGTCGTGACCACTCTGCGCCGGACGTCAGCCGAGGGTTGTGTACCGCACGCCGAACTTGCTGCTGACCTGCAGGAACACGAGCACGTCCGTGCCGCGCGCGTAGGCGGGCATGCCGTACCAGGTGCGGGGTTCGAGCTCCGGGGCCGCCTCCGTGACGATCCGGTGCACCCCCACCGCCATGGCGCGGTCCTGCTCGGGCATCTCCTCGATCTTCACCAGCAGGTCCTGCAGGGCGTCGGCCTTCTTCCTGCCGCCGCGCTGGGCGCGCAGCTCCTGCGCGCGCTCGGTGATCGCGGCCTGCTCCGCGGCGCTGAAACCGGTGGACTCGCTCACGGTGCCTCCTGGGGTGCGGGGACGGGTCCTGCCCTGGTCTCAGCCCCGACGGCCCAGGCGACCGAGCAGGCGGGTCTGCCGGTCGGCGTCGTCGGCCACGGGGACGGGCTCGCCCAGGATGCCGGGCGTGTAGGCGGCGTCGCCGAACAGTTCCAGCGACTCCTCCACGCAGTCGATCTCCGCGTCCGTGAACCGCGCGTCCACGCCCTGCGAGCGGGCCAGGTCCCAACGGTGCACGATCACGTCGAACGCGTGGAAGCGGATCAACGCCTCACCCACGGGCATCTCCCCGAGCGCGGTCTTCATGGGCCGCATGATGAACTCCTCGTCACCGGCGAGGGCGGACATGGCGGCGGCGTGCTTGGCCCACTGGGTGGCCAGCTGCTGGCGGGACCCGTCGAAGAGGGGCACCTCCCGGCCCTGGCGGGCGGCGAAGTCGCGCTGGCCGGCGATCACGTGGTCCAGCAGGTCCAGCGCGTCCCAGCCCTCACACGGGGTGGCGGCGTCCCAGTCCCGCACCTCCCGGACGACGGCGGTGAACGGCTCGGCGGCCGCGTTCCAGCGGGCCTCGACCTCGGTGGCGGGGATGGACATGGTGCTCTCCTCAGGGTCGCGGGGTTCTCGGGGCCGCGGCGGGCGACGACGGCGCCGGGCTCGGCTTCTTCGGGCCGCGGATGGACTCGGGGCGGGCCGGGTCCAGGACGGACCGGGGGTCGAAGAACTCCTCCAGCACGGGCCGCTCGCCCGAGACGGCCGCGGCGAGGCTGATGCCGTCCACGTTGATGCGCGAGCCGCGGTAGTAGCCGGGCTCGAGCTGGCCCCACGCCTTGGAGGTGCCGTCCACGAGGAAGAAGGAGCGGTAGCCGAGCTCGCGGAAGTAGCGGTACCGCTCGTTGTCCTCCGTGTACGTGCCGGGGCCGGTGACGTCCGCGCCGAACGGGTAGATGAGCATGTCCGTGGGGCCGAGGATCGGCTCGACCTCCTCGTGCCAGTGCCTCATGTCGAACTCGAGCTCCTCCATGGTCAGCTTCGGCACCGTCCGGTGGCCCCACGTGTGGGAGGCGAACTCCCAGCCGCTGTCCTTGAGCGCGTCGGCGACCTCGGTGGCGGCCGCGACGTCGGCGTCGAACGTGGGGCTGTCCCCGAACTCGCGGGCCGAGGTGCGGTAGCCGAACACGCCGTCGTAGCCGGTCATGGCCAGCACGCCGCGGGCGCCGTTGAGGCTGAAGTCCGGGTGCTCGGCGAGGAAGTCGTCCAGGCGCGGGACGACGTCGAACGCCCCGATGTGCGTGGTGCCCTCGGCGTCCGTGTACTCGTTGCGGACGCGGCCGTCCTCGGCCACGATCAGGCGGTCCGCGAAGCCGTCGCCGTCCATGTAGAGGTAGTACGAGCAGTCGTCCAGGGAGAGGATCAGCGGGGTCCGGCCCTCGGGGACCATGAGGGTCTTCGGGCGGACGACGTCGTCCTCGCCCACCTCGTACAGCTCGTGCGGGGAGACCAGCACGTAGCCGCGCTCGTAGACCTGCCGGATGACGGCGTCGAACTCGTCCACCGTGACCATGAAGTCCAGGTAGCCGCCGGCCTTGTCGTCGCCGTCGAAGGCGCGGGCCGGGTCCACCACGAGGGAGTGGAAGAACAGGTGCGGAACCCGGGCCACGTCCGACCAGGCCACCGGTTCGCCGGCGGGCGGCGGACCAGCGGGGGCGGCGGAGGTGGGCGCGGACGAGGTCGGCACGGACGACGACGCCGCGTCCTCCCCGTCCTGCCCGCAAGCGGCCAGCAGTCCCGATCCGAGCAGGGCGGAACCGGCCAGGAGCAACTGTCGGCGGGTCGGCTGCGGCACGGGCGGGGGCATCGGGCACCTTTCTCCGGGGGCACCCATCATCCCAAGGCCGCCCGGCCCGAGACCACCCCTGCCGGGCGGGCGGGCGGAGGTGGGAACCGGCCGGGCATGGGAGGCCGGCCGGCGGCGGGGCTCGATCCGCCGTAGACGGCCCAGAGTGGTCACGCGGACGACCCGAGCTCGGCGCGGACCGTGTTCGACCGCTTCGTGTTCAGCAACCACATCCGCAGCGTCAGCGTCGACTGAGCCCCGGCTGGGAGGCACCTTCGACGCGCGCCGACGCACGCGCCCCTCGTGCCGTGCCGCATGCCACACTGGCGAGCGTGACCCGACGTCCGGATGCACCGCCCCCGGTCGACCCGCGCACGCGTGCGGCCCTGCGCGCCGTGCTCACGGTCCTGGCCGTGATGGCGGTGCTGTTCGCCGCCGTCGTGCTGATGCTGGCCTACGGGCCCGCCCGCTGAACCCGTCCTTCCCGATCCAGGAGCAGCCATGTCCCCCGCGGACCCCACCGCCGACGTCGCGGCCCGACCGGCCGGCCCCGCCGCGGTGGCCGAGGCCTTCGCGGCCGCCTGGAACGCCGCCGACGCCGACGCGCTCGCCGAGCTGTTCGCCGAGGACGCGGACTTCGTGAACGTGGTGGGCGTGTGGTGGACGCGGCGGCGGCAGATCCGGGTGAACCACGCGCTCGGCTTCCGCTGGATGTTCCCGGCCTCCCGGCTCGTGCTCGGGCAGGTGCGCGTGCGCGAGCTCGGGGACGTGGCGGTGGTGCACGCGCCGTGGACCATGACGGGGCAGACCGCGCCCGACGGCGACGAGGCCGGCGAGCGCACCGGCGTCCTGCTGCTCGTGGTGCGCCGCACCGAGGCCGGGGCGTGGGAGGCGGTGGCCGGGCAGAACACGGATTCCGTGCCCGGGGCCCAGACCCACCTGGCCGACGACGAGGGGCTCGCCGCGGTGCACTATCACCCGTCCGCGTGGTTCGACCCCGACGAGGACCCGGACGGCCCGGAGGCCTGCTGAGCGGCGACCGGCTCACGCCACCGTCAGCAGCCGCACCCAGTCGTCCTCGACCCGCTCCCCGCCGACCACGAACTGCCGCGCCCCGACCGTCTCGAAGCCGAGGCGCTCGTAGAACCGGTTGGCCCGTGCGTTCTGCGCGTTCGTGCCGAGCCACACGTGCCGGAACCCCAGCCGCCGCAGCCGCTCGACGCCGTCGTGCACGAGGGCCTCGGCCAGCCCGGTGCCGCGCCCCTCGGCGAGCACGTACAGCTTCGAGAGGTGGCCGGCCGGCACGTCGCCGAGCCGCTCCGTGACGGGTGCCTCGGGGGCCGCGGCGGTCTCGTACATGGCGTAGCCGAGCAGGGTCTCCGGGGCGTCGGCCGCGGCGCCCACGAGCACGATCCGCTCCGGGTCCGCGATCCACGCGGCCACGGCGGCCTCACTCAGGTGCAACGCGATGTGCGCCTCCACCGCGGCACGCGGCAGCGAGGCCGGGGAGGCGTCCGGGAAGGTGGCCGCGGCGATCGCGGCGATCGCGGGCGCGTCCTCGGGGCGGGCCGGACGGACGACGGCGGCGCGGGGTGCGGAAGTCATCCCCGCTCAGGCCTGCAGCGCGGGGTGCAGGTCCTTCATGCGGAACCGACGCCGGCGCCGCACCACGAGCACGTCCAGGGCGAGCGCCGCCGCCCCGATGCCCATCAGCACGACCACCGGCACCCAGAAGCGCTGGTCCGGACCGCCGGAGATCGCGTTGCGGAACGCCTCGATGGAGTAGCTCATCGGCATGAACGGGTGCAGCGCCTGGAAGAAGCCGGGCAGCACCTCGGCCGGGTAGGTGCCGCCGGTGGAGGCCAGCTGCAGGACCAGCAGGACCAGCAGCAGCGCCGAACCGGGGGTGCCGAGAGCCGTCTGCACCAGGTGCGCGATGAGGGAGAACACCACGGCCACGAGCACCGTCAGGGCCACGGCCCGCACCGGGTGCACGGGGGCCAGGCCCAGCGGCAGCGTCGCGGCGAGCATGAGCAGGCCGCCGCCCACGGCCACGATGCCCACGGGCAGCCACGCGGCCAGCGCGATCGCCACCGGGTTGCGGCGCCCGGCCAGCAGCCGCCCGCTGATGGGCCGCATGATGTTGAACGCGGCGATGCCGAACACCCACAGCGCGATCGAGAAGAACATCGGCGCCATGCCGCGGCCGTAGACCTCCGCGGAGTTGTCCACCTGCATCACGGCCTCCACGGGCCGGGACATCACCAGGGCGGCCTCGTCCCGCTCGTCCTCGGTCAGGGCGGGGACGCGGTCGACGCCGTCGGAGAGCCCGGAGGCGAGCTCGTGGGCGCCGTCGTCGAGGGTGCCGAGGCCGGTGTGCAGCTCCCCGGCGCCGTCCTGGAGCTGGGCCAGGCCGTCGTCGAGCTCGGTGGCGCCGGACTCCAGCTGGCCCGCACCGTCCTGCAGGGTCAGCGCCCCGTCGTGGAGCGCGGCGTTGCCCTCGGCGAGGGTGGTCGCCCCGTCCGTCAGCTCGCCGAGGCCGGACTGCAGCTCCCCGGCGCCGTCCTGGAGCTGAGCCAGGCCGCCGTCGAGCTCGGTCGCGCCGGAGCCCAGCTGCTCGAGGCCGTCCGCGAACCTCCCGGCGCCGTCGGCGAGGGAGTCGGCCCCGTCCTTCGCCGCACCGATCCCGCCCTGCAGCTTCTCCGCGCCCGCGGCCACGGCGTGGGCGCCGTCGTTGAGGTCCGTCAGATCCGCCTTGGCGGAGGCGGCGACGTCGTCCTCGACGAAGCCCTGGACGCGCTCGTTGGCGGCCGCGGAGGTCGCGGCGGCCTCCTCGGCGCGGCCGGCGACGGCGGTCACCCGCTCGTCCGCGCCGGTGAGCGCCTCCTGGAGCGCGGCGTACTGCTCGGACTCGGCGAGCGTCGGGTCCTCTTCGGCGAGCGCGGCCAGGGCGGCCTGCGCATCGGCGATGCGGGCGCCCGCGCCGTCCTCGGCCGTGCCGGCCACCTCGGCGACCCGCTGGACGTCCTCGTCCACCGCGGCGACGTCGGCGGCCACCGCGTCCTGGCGCTCGATCACCTGGTCCAGGCCGGGGACCACCGTGTCGTAGAGCTGCTGGGTGCCGTCGGCCACCTGCGTGGCGCCGTCGGTGAGCTCGGCCGATCCGGTCTGCAGCTGGGCCAGCCCGTCGGAGAGGTCCGTGGCGCCCTGACGCAGGGCGGGGGCGTTCTCGGCGAGCTGCCCGGCACCGTCGGCGAGGGCCTGGGAGCCCCCGCGCGCCTGGTCGAGCCCGTCGGCCAGGCGCCCGGCCCCGTCCTGCGCGGACGCGGCGCCCTCGGCGAGTCGCTGGGCGCCGTCGTCGGCCTGGGCGGCGCCGTCCGCGAGGTCACCGGCACCCGTGGCGAGCTGGCCCGCGCCCTCGGCCAGCTTGCCCGAGCCGTCGTGGGCCTGGACGATCCCGTCCTCCAGCCGGCTCGCGCCGTCCACCGCGGAGGCCGTGCCGTCGGCCAGCTGCGCGGCACCGTCGGCGGCGTCCACCATGCCCGACCGCAGCTCGCCGAGGCTGGCGAAGACGGCCTCGAAGTACGCCTCGATCGCGGACCGGTTCACGGCGGCCTCGACCTTGGCCTGGCTCGCGTTCGTGACGGAGCCGATCACGAAGCCGTTGGCGTCGTCTCGGCGCAGGGTGATCTGCGCCTGCTGCGGTGTCCCGCCGCCCTCGGGGCTGACGAGGTCACGGCTGAGCTCGGCGGGGATCTCCAGGACGAGGTAGTACCGGCCCTCCCGCAGTCCCTCCTCGGCCTCCTCGCGCGTGGTCTCGCGCCAGTCGAAGGCGCGGTCGTCCTTGAGGCGTTCGGTCATGTCCGCGCCGGTGCGCAGCGTGGTGTCGCCGCGCTGGACGGGCTCGTCCTCGTTGACGATCGCCACCGGCAGCCGGTCCATGGCCCCGTAGGGGTCCCAGTTCGCGGACAGGTACAGGGCGCCGTAGATGGCGGGGACGAGGAAGATGAACAGCAGGGCGAGCAGGGGCAGGCCACGGCGGAAGCGTCGCAGCTCGTAGCGGAACAGCATCAGTTCTCCCGGACGGGGGGCAGGGTGAGGACGACGGCGTCGCGCGGCACGGGCGCGGAGGCCACGGCGCTCACCGCGAACGGGTGGCCGTGGTCCTTGAGGACGTCCAGGGCCGCGTGGAGCGCGACCAGCTCATCGATGGTCAGGGTGGCGTCCACGTCGTCGAAGGTGACGAGGCGGGCCGGGCGCAGGCAGGCGACGACGGCGGCCAGCAGCGCGCGCTCGGGTGCAGGCAGCTCCCCGACGACGGCCTCCGGCGCCACGCTCAGCCTCACCGCGTCCGCGAGGAGGGCGAAGCGCGCGCGGCCGGCGCGGCGGCGCACGCCGTCGGCGAGGCAGCGCTCGTCCACGACCTCGGCCGCGGTCAGCGCCGGCTCGAGCTCCACCACGTCGGTGGTGTGGGCGACGGCGGTGCGGGCGCGCAGGGCGTGCGGGTGGCGCGCGGCGTCGATCGGGGGCCGGTACGCGCGGGCGGCGGGCCGCTCCGGCCCGTCCAGTGCGACGTCCACGGGGCCGCCGGTGAGCACGAGCTCGCCCCGCACGCCCTGCAGGCGCCCCGTGAGGGCGAGCAGCAGGGCCGAGCGGCCCGAGCCCTGGGTTCCGAGCACGGCCAGGTGGGTCTGCGGGGGCAGCACGAGGTCGAGGGGGCCGAACACCGGCCCGCGACTGCCGCGCAGGGTCAGACCGCGCGCCACGAGGGTGGCGGGCGGGAGGTCGTCGAGGTGCGCCGGGTCGGGGGCGGGCCCGGGGCCATGGTGATCGGCGTCGGTGGGAGTGGAAGACATGGGCCCTCTTTGCCGAGTCGAGGCGGATTCAATACCATCGGTATTCAATACCATCGGCATCGAGAGGGCAACATGGCGACCCGACCCCGCCGCGAGGATGTCCGCGCGGCCATCCTCGACCACGCGGCTCGGGTGTTCGGACGGGAGGGTTACGCGCGCTCCTCCCTCGCCCGCATCGCGGCGGAGGCCGGCTACACGAAGGGCGCCGTCTATTCCGGTTTCGCGGGGAAGCCGGACCTCTTCGCCGCCGCCTGCACCGTCCAGTTCGAGCGGGCGACCACCCGAGCCATGGACGGCGTCGCCGACGCCCTGGACGACCCCGACCTGCCGCGCGAGGACCTGGTGGCCCGCGTGGCGGAGGCCCTGGCCGACGTCGTGCTCGAGACCACGGGCTCCTGGCCCCTGCTCCTCCACGAGTTCCAGGCCGTGGGCCTGCGCGAGCCCGCCGTGGGGAGAGCCTACCGGACGCTGACCGTCCGGCGGCGGGACTTCCTGGCCGGCCTGCTGCGTGAGCACCGCGTGCTGGCCGACGTCCCGGACGAGCAGGTCACGCACACTGCGGCCATGCTCCTGATGCTCGTGCACACGCTGTCGGTCGAGCGGCACCTGGCCCCGGAGGACCTGACGGTGGACGACGTGCGGGACACGCTGGCCGCGGCCGTGCGCTCCCTCCTGCCCTGACGCCTGCGCGCCGGCCCCGCCTCAGCCCAGGGTGCCGGCCACACCGCGCACCAGCGCCACCGTGCCCCCGACGCCGGCCAGGCAGATCGCGAGGACGCGCGCCTTCGCGGGGTCCACCCGGCGGGCCACCGCCGAACCGAGCAGCACACCCAGCGGACCGCCCGCCACCACGGCGACCCACACCGGCCACGGCACGTGCAGCCCCGCGGGCACGGCCGCTCCGAACAACGACTTCGTGACCAGCGAGGTGAGATTGGCCAGCAGAAACACGGGCTGGAGGGTGGCCGCCCACGAGCGCTGGTCCCACCGGCTCGCCACCGCGTAGACCGCGAGCGCCGGCCCGGCGATGCCCGCGGTGGTGTTCATGAACCCGGCGACGGCGCCGGAGGCGAACACGGCCCCGTCCCCCTGGGCGGTGAAGCGCTGCTGCAGGCCCAGGACGGCGGCCACGGCCACCAGCACGGAGGACCCCAGGAGGATCTCGAGTGCGTGGGCGTCCAGGACCCGCACGGCCCACGCCCCCGCGAACGAGCCGGTCACGAGCAACGGCGCGAGGCGGACGAAGCGCGGCCAGTCCACATGCCGGTGCAGCATCGCGAACAGCAGCACCGCGGACACCGAGGCGGCCACGTTGGACAGCGTCACCCCCGCCACCGGGCCCAGGAGCAGGGACAGCGTGGGTGCGGCGATCATGCCGACGCCCATTCCGCTCACCCGCTGGAGCGTGCCGCCCACGGTGATCGCGGCCAGCGCGACGACGGCCGGCAGCCACACCAGGGAGGGGTCCATGCGGGCAGTATGCCGGAGCCGGGGGTGCCCGTCGGCCCTGGCGCCCGCCCGTGACGGGTGCGCATGCTGGCCGTATGGCCCAGCACAGCTCCACTCCGTACCCGCTCGTGATCGTGGGCAGCGGCCCCGCCGGCGTCAGCGCCGCCCGCGCCTACGTCGACGCCGGGGGACCCGGCCCCGTCCTCATGCTCACCTCGGACGTGGACCACCCCTACGAGCGCCCGCCGCTGTCCAAGGAGCTGCTGCGCGGCACCGCCGAACCCGCGCCGACGGTGCTGGACGAGCTGCCGGACGCCGTCGAGCTGCGCCGGGGCGTGACCGTCACCCACGCGGACCTGGGTGCGCGGACGCTGTGGGCCGCCGAGGAGCCGATCCGCTTCGAGCGGCTCATCCTGGCCCTGGGCGCCCGTCCGGTCCCCCTGCCGGACGTCGAGGCCGACGCCGAGGTGCACCTGCTGCGCTCCTTCGCCGACGCCCGCCGCCTGGTGACGTCGGCCGGGCACGCACGCTCCGCCGTCGTGGTGGGGTCCGGGTTCATCGGCTGCGAGGCGGCGGCCTCGCTGGCGCTGCGCGGGGTGGAGACCACGCTGGTCACCCCGGACGAGGTGCCGCAGCAGAAGCGGCTCGGCCGCGAGGCGGGCGATCGGATCGCGCAGTGGCTGATCGGCGCCGGCGTCGAGCTGCGCACCGGCGTGCGGGTGGGGCAGGTGCGCGCCCCGCGCACCGTCCACCTCGACGACGGCGCCACGCTCGCCCCGGACCTGATCCTCGCCGCGGTGGGGGTCGAGCCGGGGGGCGGGTGGCTCGAGGACTCCGAGCTGACCATGCACGAGGGGCGGATCGTGGCGGACGAGCACCTGGCGGCGGCGCCGGGCGTGTGGGTGGCCGGGGACGTGGCCCGCGCCCACCACGCCGTGGCCGGCCGGCCGATCCCCGTGGAGCACTGGGGCGACGCCCTCGGCATGGGCGAGGTCGCCGGGCACAACGCGGCCCGCACCGAGGTCGGCGTGCCGGGCGGCGCCGGCCAGGCCTCCGTGCTGGCCCACGCGGCGACGGCGGACCCGGAGTCCCTGCGGCGGTGGGAGGCCGTGCCCGGGTTCTGGAGCACCATCGGCGAGCACACGCTCAAGCACGCCGCGTGGGGCGACGGCCACGAGCAGGCCCGCATGGTGGAGCGCACCGGCGGGTTCACTCTCTGGTACACGGACGCGCAGGACCGCGTGGTGGGCGTGCTGACCTACAACGCGGACGAGGACTACGAGCGCGGGCGGGAGCTGGTGGCGGGCCGGGATGCCGTGGGCGAAGGCCGGGGCCGTCCCGACCCTGCATGACAGACTGAGGGGATGACCACCCCGACCCCCGGCGCCGGCTCCCCGGGCAGCGGTGTGGCCGGGGGCGTGCTGGCCGCAGTGGGGGCGCTGGCCCTGATCGCGACCGTCCTGGCGCTGGTCCTCGCGTTCGGTCCGGCCGGCCGGGACGACGCCGGCGCGGGCGCCGAGCGGCGGCGCTGGAACGGCGGCTTCACCCCCGCCCCGCCCACGGTGAACACGCAGGGGTACGCCGAGCCCGTGCAGGGCCGCGTGACCTCCCGCTTCGGGCCCCGCCCCAACCCGTTCGGCGAGGGCGTGGTGCCCTCGGGGGTGTCCGAGGAGGCCCTGACCCGCCACGACGGCGTGGACCTCGGCGGGGTGCCGGAGGGCACGCCCTTCCACTCGGTGTCCGACGGCCGAGTCCTATTCGTGGAGGCCGGCGGGGACGCGGGCGGCAACCTGCTCGCCGTGGACGCCGGGGACGGCCACGTGTGGCGCTACCTGCACGCCGCCCCGGACTCCACCGTGGTGGACGCGGGCCAGCGCGTCTCCGCCGGGGACCACCTGGCCGGCGTCGGGCAGACCGGCGCCGCCACCGGCGTGCACCTGCACCTGGAGCTGCGCGTGGACGGCGAGCCGGTGGACCCGGAGGCCTACCTGGCCGAGCGGGGCGTGGAGCTCGGCGGCTCCTACCCGGAGCGGCGCCGCGGCCTCAGCCGGTGACCGGGCCGCCGCCGTCGTCCACGGACCCGGCCCAGCGGACCTCCCCGTCCACGACCTCGTCCGTCGGCGCCAGGCCGATCGCCTGGGCGACCCGCTGGGAGGCCGTGTGCTCGGGGTGGACATCCGCCACGAGGCGCCGCACCCCCCGGTCCCGCAGCTCGCCCTTGAGGAGGCCGGCGGCCTCCTTCGCCAGCCCGCGGCCCTGCCACGGCGTGCCGATCAGCCAGGCGATCTGCGTGGGTCCCCCGTCCACGGGGATGGTGGCCTGGACGTAGCCGACCGGCCGGCCCTCCGGCTCCAGCACCACGATCCAGTTGGCCCAGTCCTCCGCGCCGTCCTCGGAGCGACCGCGCGCGAGGATCGCGTACCGCTGCCGCAGCTCCTCCTCGCCCGGCGGCGTCCCGCCGGTGTACGTGTACAGGTCCGGGTCGGCGAGGACCGCGGCCATGGCCTCGGCGTCATCCACCCGCAACGGGCGCAGGGAGAGGGAATGCGGCATGGGCACAGTCGACCAGCCCGGCCCCGCGCAGACAAGAGGCGGGGCGCATCCGCCCGCCGCTAGCCTGGGCGCATGCCGCCCGCCCCCACCGCCCGTCTGCGCTTCCGCGAGATGGCCGACGCCGACCTCGACCACCTGGCCGGCCTCCTCGCCGATCCCGTGGTGATGCGCTTCTACCCCGCCCCGCGCACGCGCGCGGAGGCGGCGGCGTGGATCGCGGGCAACCGGCGCCGGTACGCGCAGGACGGGCACGGGCTGTGGATCATCGAGACCCACGACGACGGCGGGTCCGGCTTCGTGGGCGACTGCGGCCTGACGTGGCAGGAGGTCAACGGGGAGCCTCGCCTGGAGGTCGGCTACCACGTGCGGGCCGACCTGTGGGGGCGCGGCTACGCCACCGAAGCGGCCGCCGCCTGCCGGGACCACGCCCGGGACGTGCTGGGGCACCACGAGCTCGTGGCGATCATCCACCCGGAGAACACGGCCTCGCGCCGGGTGGCCGAGCGGATCGGGATGACCGTGGTGGGCGAGGACCGCACCGGCGCGCCCGAGGCCCGCGCGGCTCTGGGGCTCGAGGCGCGCACCGTGCTGGGGATGAGGCTCCGGCCGGGCGCGTGAGGCGCGGCCCGGCCGGACGTCTCAGCCCCGGTCGCTCACTTGGCGTGGCGGGCGAGCAGCTCGCGGGCGGCGTCCAGGCCGCCGGCCTCGACGTCGTAGGAGCCGGTGGACGCGTGGTGGGCCTCGACCGCGTCCGTGATCCGGTAGTGGTCCGGGTTGCCGGGCGGGTCGGAGGTCTCCAGCACGTGGATCAGGTAGGTCTCGCCGGCGGCCAGGGCCTGGCGGTCGTCGCGCTCGTGATGGGTCATGACGTCCTCTCGGGTCGGCGCCCGGCGGGTCTGTCCCACCGGGGCGTGCGCACCAGGGTGGCGCATCGACGGCGGCGGGGCACAGTCCTGCCCGCCCGCGGGCCGGATCCGGTCAGTAGGCGGGTCAGAGTCCGCTCAGGCCCCGACGTAGGAGCTGACGACGCTCCGCAGTGCCTCGGCGGATTCGTAGATGTCCTCCAAGTTCTCGAGGTCGGCCCGCGTCCTGTTCTTGTCCGCATCGAACAGCACCAGATATTTCACCTTCCCGTCGAAGTGAAGGCGCGCGATCGGCTTCCGATTGTTGTCGTCCAGGATGACGCTGCAGTACGAGGCTGCGTCGCGCATGTAGACGCGGTTCATCGGCACGATTCCGGCGAGAATCGCCTTGATGATGCGGAAACCCTCGATCTCCTCTTCGGTCGTCACCACGCCCGGCTTGAGCTGGCCCTCCTGACCGTTCTCCTCGTCGGACAGGACCGTCTGATCGCCGGTGGCCACGGGCTCAGCGGGAGCCGCCAGTACCGGAGCGACCTGGTCGCCCAGGGCAGTCTTCAGCCGCGCGTTGACGCGATCGTTGATGTACTGGCGCGCAGCCTCCTCGGTGAGCCGGGTGAAGGTCTCCACCGCCTTGGCGTTCATGTACCCGGAGTACACGCGCTTGGCGAGGACCTTCACCAACTCATCGCTCGGCGCAGCCATCTCGGCAGAAATCTCGCGCTTGATGGCCGATACGTACTTCAGCTCCTCGGCTGCGGCGATGACCGAGTCGAGATCGAAGGATCCCTTCGCCAGCTGCTCGAGCTTCGGCACGGTGACCGGGTCGATGTCCAGAAGATCGAGGACGAGGAACGGACGCTCGTCGAGGATGTTGGCCTTGTCGAGGTCCGTGTAGAAGTTCCACACCCGCCCGTTGGTGAGCACGCCGATCCGCGCTTCACTGGTGTGGAAGTAGCGCACCAGCTGGCTCGCGTGCGCCAGGGACAGCTCCGAGCCGACCTTCTTGGCCTCCACGAGGATGTTGACCTTCCCCTCCCGCATGATGGCGTAGTCGATCTTCTCCCCCTTCTTCAGGCCCAGATCTGCGACGAACTCCGGGACGACCTCCTGGGGATCGAACACGTCGTAGCCCAACACCTGCGAGATGAATGGCATGACGAGCGCGTTCTTCGTCGCCTCTTCCGTGTCCAGGGAGCTTGCGTAGTCGCGGGCTCGCCGAGCCACTTGCGCAAGCTTGTCCTCGAATTCAGTCATGCCGTTTCACCCATCCGTGAGTAGGAGCCGGACAGCCGGGAATCCGGCAGCCTCGCACGTCAGCGCCCGAAGGCCCGCCGCAGCTGTGTCGAAATATAACCCAGCTCACAAACACGCTACGGGGACCCTCGCAGGCGCTCCGTGGCCGGACCGCGGGATCGCCCGGAACGCGAGGCGGCCACGACGCGTCGCCTCTCACAGGAAGGAGACGGGGCGTCGTGGCCGCGTTCCGCGGGGGGCCGCCCTGTCAGGCGACGCCCGGCCGGCTCAGCGGTTGCCGGGGCGCTGCGGGTCGGCCGGGATGCCGCGGCTCAGGGGCTCCACGGGCGGGCCGCTCGTCTCCGGGGTCACGGGCGAGCCGGTGCGGGAGCCGCCGACCTCCGGGGTGTCCGGCACCTGATCGCCGGAGGGCTGGGCGCCGGAGCGCAGCGCCTCGAGCCGCGTCTCGAGGACCTGCACCACGGGCAGGCGGTCGCCGTGGGCGCGCTCGTAGGCGAGCAGCTGCTCCACCTGCGACTCGTCGAGGCCGGTGATCCGGGTCGGCAGCGTGCCGTTGGGGATGTGGTCGTAGTCCGGCAGGGGGAGCTCGTCGCGGTTCGGGGCGTTCGTCATGGCACTGTCCCTCTTCTCTCGTCGGGGTCCCTCGTCGGGATGCGTGGTCCACCCACGCTAGTGAAGGCCCCCGTCAGACGGCACCCCCTGCCGCCCCGCTCACCCGACCCCGTCCCGCCGCGCCCGCAGCACGATCTCCAGGTCGAACCGCGCGTCGGGGTCCTCGAGGGCCTCCCCGAACAGCTCGCGCAGCCGGCCCACCCGGTACCCCACGGTCTGGGGGTGCACGCCGAGCTCCGCGGCGATCGGCGCCCGCTGGCCCCAGTGCGTGAGCCAGGCGAGCAGGGTCTCCTCCAGCACCGCCCGCTTCGCCTCGCTCACCTCGTCCAGGGGCGCCAGCACGCGTTCGGCCAGCTGCGTCACGACGCGCGGCTCGGCCCCCAGCACCACGCGCGCCAGGTGGTCCGCGGCGAGGATCGGGGACGGGGCGCCGTCGTCGTCCTCCCCCTGCGCGGGCTCCGCCGTCCGGCCCGCCGCCTCCTGGACGGCCAGCGTGCGGGCCACCCGGTAGGAGTGGGGCACGAGCGGCCAGTCCACGGCCGGCCCGACGACGGCGGCCGTCCCCGCCAGCAGGCGCAGCATGCGCTCGCGGCGGCCCTGGGAGGGCGTCGCGTCGATCACGGCGACCACCTCCGAGTCCCGCTCCACCACGAGCCCGGCCCGGCCCAGCCTCTCCCGGACGGCGACGCCGGCGTCCGCGGGCAGCACCACCACCGCCAGCCGGCGCGGCAGCCGCCAGTCCGCGAGCGCGGCCAGCCGTTGCACCTCCTTCTCCTCGGTCCCGCCCCGGACCAGGGCGGTGGCGAGGGCGGCGCGGTGCAGCTCGAGCACGCCCGCCTGGGCGGACTGCGCCTCCGCGTACGCCTGGGCGCTGACCGAGGAGAGCTCGTCGATGTAGGCCCAGATGGACTCGCCGAGGTCGATCACCACGGACATGCCCATGCCGAGGTGGGCGCATTCGGCGGACAGGTCCCGGAACACGATCCGTGCGGAGGCCCGGTAAGCGCCGAGCAGGGCGTCCATCGTGCGGCCCTCCCGGAACTCCCCCGCGCCCAGGTAGGCCATGAGCGCCCGCGTCTCGGGGCTGAGCGCGGGACGGGCGGTGCCTGGCAGGCTCATCAGCTGCTCGAGCGCCGCGGTCACCCCGCGCGTCAGGTTCTCGCCGTAGCGGCCGTCCCGGGCGCTCACGTACGCCGGGATCTGCTCCGGCACCGTCTCGATGATGCGCTGCATGATGGCCGGGATCGCGGGGGCCAGCCGGCCGGGGAGGTCCGAAGGCAGGGACAGCCACGGCGGGTGCCAGTCGGTGCCGCGCGTCGGGGCGGGGGTTGAGGCCATGATCTTGTCTCCTCACGATGAATCCTGCGGGTCGATCGTACGTCCGACATGAAGAATCATGGCGCGCTGCGCCATAGCGTGGGGGCATGCCCGGCCCCTTCCTGCTCACCCGCCTGGTCACGACGCTCCTGCACCCGCTCACACCGCAGGACGTCCTCGGCCTGTTCGACCCCGTGCACTCCTCCCGCCAGCTGCGCGGGGTGGTCACCTCCGTCGCCCGCGCGACGCCCGGCGCCGTCACCATCGCGTTCCGTCCCGGACCGGGTTGGCGGGCCCACGACGCCGGCCAGTGGGCACGCATCGGCGTCGACGTGGACGGGGTGCGGCAGTGGCGCTCCTACTCGCTCTCCGCCCCCGCGGGCGCGGACCCGGAGATCACGGTGTCCGACATCGGCCTCGTCTCCGGCACGCTCGTGCGCCACACGAAGCCCGGCGACGTCCTCTTCCTCGACATCCCCGAGGGCGACTTCACCCTGCCGGACGAGCCGCGCCCGCTGCTCATGCTCACCGCCGGCTCAGGCCTGACCCCGGTGATGTCCATGATCCGCACGCTCGTGCCGACGCGCCGGGATGCCGACGTGGTGCTCATCCACTCCTCCCGCACCCCCGAGGACGCCCTGTTCCGCGAGGAGCTGGCCGAGCTGGCCGACCAGTTCCCGGGCCTGCGCGTGGTGCACCACCACACCGCGGAGGCGGGCCGCCTCGACCTCTCCTCCCCCGCGCAGCTCGAGGGCCTCTGCCCCGACTGGCGCGAGCGGGCCGCCTACGCGTGCGGGCCGGCCGGGTTCCTCGACGACGCCGAGGCCCTGTGGCGGCGCGAGGCGGCCGCGGACCTCACCATCGAGCGGTTCCAGGCCGACTTCGCCCCGGGCGTGGCGGGGGCCGGCGGCCGCGTGGTGTTCGAGCACGCCGACGTCGAGGTGGACGCCCCCGGCGACGTGCCGCTGCTCGTGGTGGCCGAGGACGCCGGCGTCGCCGCGCCCGCCGGCTGCCGCATGGGCATCTGCCACGCATGCCTCACGCCGCTGCGCTCGGGCCAGGTCACGGACCTGCGGACCGGACAGGTGCACGGCGAGCCCGGCGAACTGATCCAGACCTGCGTGAGCGCCGCCGCCGGCCCGCTGAGCCTCGGCCTGTGAACCTGACGCCCGGCCCGCGACCCGGGCCTCCCTGACCATCCCCGCCTCCCGCCCCCAGGAGCATCACATGACCCAGACCCCCACCGCCCCCGACCGCACCGGCGCCACCGCCCCGGACGATCTGGCCCTGGCCATCCCCGGCACCACCGTGCGCGGCCGCGCCGCCCGGGTCCTGCCGCAGGACCGCCCCGACACCACGAGCTGGGCTCCCCACACCGCCGAGTCCCGTGCCGCCACGTCCCGCTCCACCGCCGCCGCCACGACGCCGGGGCTGCCGGGCGTCGTCGGGAGCCCGGCGGTGCGCCCGCCCGGCGCCGCCCACCTGACGGACGCGCAGGTGGCCGAGCTGGGCCGTGAGCTGGACGCGATCCGCGACGACGTGCTCGCCCGCCGCGGCGCCTCCGATGCGGCCTACATCCGCCGCGTCATCCGCTGGCAGCGCCGGCTCGAGCTCGGCGGCCGCGCCCTCCTGCTCAACGCACGCCACCCCGCCGCGTTCGTGGCGGGCACAGCCATGCTCACGGTCGCGAAGATCGTGGAGAACATGGAGATCGGGCACAACGTGCTCCACGGCCAGTGGGACTGGATGCGCGACCCGGACATCCACTCCACCACGTGGGAGTGGGACTTCGTGACGCCGTCGCGGGCGTGGCAGAACACCCACAACGACCTGCACCACCGCTGGACCAACGTGGTGGGCAAGGACCGCGACGTGGGCTACAACGTCCTGCGCATGGACGAGTCCGAGCCGTGGCGGCCCCGCCACCTGCTCAACCCCGTGATCAATGCGGGGCTGGCGCCGATCTTCGAGTGGGGCATCGCCCTCTACGACCTCGAGCTGGACCGCGTGCAGAGCGGCGAGAAGTCCCGCGAGGAGCTGATGACGGATCTGCGCTCCGTGGGCGTCAAGGCGGCCCGGCAGTTCGCCAAGGACTACGTGGCCACGCCGGCCGTCGCCGAGGTGCTGACGGGCTCGGGCAAGGCCACGCTCGCGGGCACGCTGCTGGCCAACGGCCTGCGCAACATCTGGGCGCACGCGGTCATCTTCTGCGGGCACTTTCCGGAGGGTGCGGAGACGTTCTCCGAGGAGATGGTGGACGGCGAGACCCGCGGCGACTGGTACGTGCGGCAGATGATCGGCTCCGCGAACATCTCCGGTTCGAAGCTGATGCACTTCATGACCGGCAACCTCTCCCACCAGGTGGAGCACCACCTGTTCCCGGACCTGCCGTCCAGCCGGTACGCCGAGGTGGCGCCCAGGGTCCGCGAGATCTGCGCCCGCTACGGCCTGCCGTACACGACCGGCCCGCTGCTGCGGCAGGTGGGCTCCGCGTGGAAGAAGGTGTTCCGGCTGGCGCTGCCGTGAAGCGGCGCACGACGGGGCAGACCACGTCGGCACCGTCCCGCGCCCGGGCCGGGGCCGGGGCCGGGGCCGGATCTTCTGCGGATCTGACCCTTCTGGCCGCCGGTTCGGCCGTCAGAAGGGTCAGAACCGCAACGGATTCCGTATGAGCCGAGGCAGGCCGGTCAGCCCTGGCGCTCGGCCAGCTCCGCGAGCCGGTCGATCGACGCGCGGAGCTGCTCTTCGCCGGTCCGCAGCGCCTTCTGGATGCGCTTCGGGTCGGCGAGCCGCGTCCAGTCATAGGTGTGGGTGACGCGGCAGCCGCCGTCGTCGTCGCCGTCGACCTCCCACCGCCACAGCTGGCCGAACGGCTCCCCGCCGACCTCGGAGGGCTTCCAGGCGATGCGACGGCCCTCCTCGAACTCGACCACGTGGTTCGCGCGGTCCACGCCCTTCTGCAGGGTCATGACGAACACGTCCCCGACGGCGGTCACCCGCTGCCCGGGGGCGGCCTCGGCCAGGTTGTCGTTGCCGTCCCACTCGGGCTGGCGGGCCGGGTCCGCGATCAGCTCGAAGACGACGCCGGCCGGCGCGTCGACGTGACGGGTCGCGGACACGACGCGGTCCTCGGGGGCGGGCAGGGCGGTCTCGTCGATGTGCTCCATGGGGAGAGCGTAGACCCCGGTGCGCGCCCACCGAGAGCGCCGGCGGGGCTCGCGCCGGGGGCGGCCCGACCTCAGATCAGGCCCAGCGCGGTGAGCTTGGCCGCGGTCTCCTCGTTGGTCGGCTCCACCTGGTGGTCGCCGTCGGGGAACACGACCACGGGGATGTTCTTCCGGCCGGAGATCCGCTCGGCGGCATCGGCCTGGGCCGGGTCGGCGACGAGGTCCACGTAGTCGTAGGCGACGCCGAGCTCGTCGAGCTGGCGCTTGGTGCGCAGGCAGTCGCGGCACCAGTCGGCGCCGTAGACGGTGAGGACGTTCTGACTCATCCGTCCAGCGTACTGAGGGGTGGGATGCTGGGGGCATGCCCGCCCAGCCCTCCCCCTCCGGCCGCACCGTCCACCTGTCCACGTCGGGCGTGGACGCCCGCATCGCCCCCGACGAGTTCGGCGGGTTCGTCCTGGAGATCGGCGGGGCCGTCCAGTCCCACGTGGACCTGGCCGACCCCTTGCGCATTCGCTACGAGTACCTGCGCCGCATGGCCCACGTGCTCGACGGCGTCGCTCCGGCGGGCGCGCCGGTGCGGGTCCTGCACCTCGGCGCGGGCGCGCTGACCCTGCCGCGCTACCTCCAGGCGACCCGGCCCGGCTCGGAGCAGACGGTGGTCGACCTGGACCGGGAGCTCGTGTCCTTCGTGCTCGCCGAGCTGCCCCTGCCGGCGGGCACGGACCTCGTCTCCGTGGTCGCGGACGCGCGCCTGGCCGCCGTCGACCTCGCGCTGGACGGAGAGCGGTTCGACGCCGTCGTGCTGGACATCGGCACCGGCGAGGAGGGCGCCGAGCACCTGCGCGGCGCCGCGTTCTACGGGGAGCTGCTCGAGCTGCTGACGGCGGGCGGGGTGCTGCTGGTGAACATCGGCGACGACGCCGGCCTGCGCTTCCTGGGCGCGGAGCTGGGCGCCCTCGAGGAGGCGGCCGCCGACGCCGGGGTGCCCGGCCCGTGGACGCTCGCGGACCACGGGATGCTGGAGCGCCTGGACTGGGGCAACGTCGTGCTGGCCGCGGGGGCGCCGCTGGGAGAGGCCGGCTGCACGGAGCGCCTCGCCGCGGCGGGTCCGCATCCGGCGGCCGTGCTGGACCCGGCGGAGTCGGCCGCGCTGGCCGCCCGCATCCGTCACACCTGAGGGCGGGCGCGGTGCTCAGGGCCGGGGGTCCTCCGCCCCGGGGCCAGCCTGCGGCCGGGGCCACGGGTGGCCCCGGCGCTCCTCCGCCCCCTCGTTGAAGCGTCGCAGAAGCCTGCAGAACTCAGCGACGTCCTCGGCGGGCCAGGAGGCGACGATCTGCGCCACGTTGTCCGCGCGGGAGCTCAGCTCCGCGGTGAGGCGGGCGCGTCCCTCCTCCGTGGGGCGGTGCAGCCGGGCGGGGCCGCCGTCGGGGTCCTCCACCCGCTCGACGAGGCCGGCCTTCATGGCGGCGGCCACCTGCCGGTGGACGGTGGAGACGTCGAGGTCGAAGGCCTCGGCCAGCTCGGCGACGCTCATGGCCCCGCCCGCCTCCAGGCGGGCGAGCAGCACGGTGGCGCTGCGCTCCAGCGCACTCGACCGACCGTAGGGGGCCACCCCCTGCGTGGCCACCCGCAGCAGGAGCATGTGCTCGTACATGATCCCGCGGACCGGGTCGGGCCACGCCCCCTCAGATGATTGCATCATGCAAACGATGCTACCTTTTGCATCATGCAAATCGCCGAGCAGGAACGCATCGCCTCCCCCACCTTCGTCCTCGCCTGGGTGGTCTCCTTCCTCCAGTTCCTCGCGTTCTACGCCCTCGTCACCACCATGGCCGTGTACGCGGTCCGGCAGTTCGCCGCCTCGGACGCCGGGGCGGGGCTGGCCTCGAGCGCCTTCGTCATCGGCGCCACCCTCAGCCGCGTGGTCACCGGCCACGTGGTGGACCGCTTCGGCAAGCGCCGCGTCCTGGTGGTGGCCCTGGTCGCCGTCGCACTGTCCTGCACGCTCTACCTCGTCGCCTCCTCACTGCCGGCCCTGGTGGCGGTGCGCATGCTCCACGGCGCCAGCTACGCCTTCGCCAGCACCGCCGTCATGGCCCTGGCCCAGGCGGCCATCCCCGACGGGCGACGCGCGGAGGCCACCGGCCACCTCGCGCTGGGCACCACCCTGGCCACCGCGATCGGCCCCGCCCTGGGGCTCTTCCTCGCCGGCTCCATCGGCTACGTGTGGCTGTTCCGGGCGACTCTGGGGATCACGGTGGTCAGCCTCGTGCTGGGCCTGCTGGTGCGCGAGGCGCCCGCCGCGGCGGACGTCGACGGCGAGCGCGCCGCCGGCGAGGTCCCCCTGGAGCACCCCGCCCCCGCGGTGGGCTTCCGCCTGCGCTCCGTGCTGCACCCGGCGGTGCTGCCGATCAGTGGCTTCATGCTGCTGGTGGGCCTGAGCTACGCCGGGATCCTCACCTACCTGAACGCCTACTCGGTGGAGCGCGGGCTCACAGCCGGCGCCGGCCTCTTCTTCCTGGCCTACGCCGCGGCGATGCTCGTCATGCGCCTCACCCTGGGCACCCTGCAGGACCGCCGGGGGGACGACGCCGTCGTCTACCCCGCCCTCCTCTGCTTCACAGCCGCGCTCCTGGTGCTGGCCTTCGCCACGCGCGACTGGCAGGTGGTGCTGGCCGGGGCGCTGAGCGGCCTCGGCTACGGCACGCTCATGCCCGCGGCCCAGGCGATCGCCGTGAACGCGGTGCCCTCCCACCAGCTCGGCGCCGGCATCTCCACCCTCATGCTGTTCGCGGACGTGGGGCTGGGCCTGGGTCCCGTGCTCCTCGGCGGGCTTGTGGCCTCAGCCGGCTACGGCGCCATGTACGCGGCCCTGGCGGGCGTGCTCGTGGTCGCCGCCGGGTACTACTTCGTGATGCACGGACGCCGGCACGGGCGGCGGGAGACCGTGGCCCGCGCCTGAGTCCCGCGCGGTGACGGCGGCCTGCCGCCGCGGGCGGCGCTACCGGCGCCGCGCCGGCCAGGACGCGAGCGCGACGGCGGCGAGGGCGCCCAGGGTGCCCAGCACCGTCGTCGTGGTGACCGTGGATCCGTCGGTGGGGGCCACCAGGTCCACCATGAGGGAGCCCAGGAGGTTGCCCGAGACCAGGCCGAGGGTGGCGGCGAAGACGCCCAGGCGCGGGACGACCATGGCGCCCACCCCGATGAATACGCACCCCAGCGGGCCGCCGAGGTAGAGCCGCCAGTCGTGCGGCAGCGCGGGCATGCCGTGGCCGGAGGCCAGGACGATCCCGCCCCACACGATCCCGAGGAAGAGGACGCCGGCGGTGAAGTTGACCAGGGTCGCCGGGATGGCGGTGCCGTAGGCCGTGGCCTGACGGGCGTTGAACACCTGCTGTCCGGCGGTGGCCAGGCCGGCCAGCAGGGGCAGCAGGGCCAGCAGCGCCCAGCCGGGCCCGCCGCCGGCCTCGCCGAGCTTGGGCCACACCACGAGGGCGACCGCGGCCAGGGCGAGCGCCGCCCCCGTGAGGCGCCGCGGCGTCAGGCGCTGCACCCCGGCGGGGCTGAGCCCGAGCCGGTCCACGACCATCCCGCCGACCACCTGCCCGGTGACCACGGCGACCGTGAACACGGCCACGCCGAGGGGGCCGATCGTCGCGGACTGGGTGAGCACCAGGAGTCCGCCGATCACGCCCGCCACCGCGTACCACGGGCGCACGGACCCCGCGGCGAGGGCCGGGCGGATGCGGGCCAGGCCCCGGCGGCCCCGCGGCGTCAGCACGCTCACGAGCACCATGACGACCAGGCCCGCCGCGAAGGAGCACAGCGCGGCGAGGACGGGGTCGCCCGTCAGGTGGGCGAGGCGGGAGTTGATGCGGCCCTGCAGCGGCATCACGGAGCCGGCGGCCACCGCGAGCGCGAACAGCAGGGCGGTCGCCCGCGGGGAGGGGGCGTCCGGGCGGGCGGCGACGTCGGCCGGGTGGGGGCGGGCGGGTCCGCGCTCGGCGGACGGGGCAGAGGGTTCGGGTGGCATCCCCCCGTTGTACACCTCTAGGCGGCCAGGCGCGCCTCGAGCCCGGCGCGCACCGCGGGCCATTCCTCGCGCACCACGCTGAAGTAGTCGACGTCGGCGATCGTCCCGTCTGCCGCCGGGCGGAAGCGGCGCAGAGTGCCCTCGAACGTCGCCCCCAGGCGGGCGATGGCGGCGTGTGAACGGGCGTTGCGGTGGTCGCAGCGCAGGGCCACCCGCTCCAGTGCCCATTCCTCGAACGCGTGCCCGAACAGCAGCAGCTTGCAGCCGGGGTTCACGGAGGTGCCCCACACCCGACGGGCGTAGACCGTGTGCCCCACCTCCACCCGCAGCCCGGGCACCAGGTCATAGAGGCTCGTGCGCCCCACCAGCTCCCCGCCCTGCTCGACGGCGAAGGCGAAGGTGCCCTCCCGCTCGATCAGCTCGGCGAGGTGCGCGGACATGGCCGCGCCGTCCACCGGCAGGGGCGCGCT
The DNA here is from genome assembly GCF_055522295.1 of Micrococcus sp. CS26. Classification (NCBI taxonomy): domain Bacteria; kingdom Bacillati; phylum Actinomycetota; class Actinomycetes; order Micrococcales; family Micrococcaceae; genus Micrococcus; species Micrococcus sp. CS26. The sequence continues at coordinate 428 of NZ_JBVFVY010000010.1, read as the reverse complement.
GTTCCCCGCCCACATAGCCGCGTCGACGAGCTCGCGCAGGGCGGGGCCGTCGTCGGGGGCAAGGGGGCGCAGGGTGAGGTCCCCGCGGGTGAGGACGATCTCGTGCTTCATGCACCCATCCTGTCAGCGGACTCGGGGTGATCTCCCGGCGCGACGAGACCGAGCGCCACGGACGAGGGCGTCGCCTCCGGCGCCCGGCCGGCTCAGAGCGTGGCGGAACGGCGGGCGGAGGCCCTCATGGCCGCGACCCGCTGCGCCACGGGGGCCGCCAGGGCGCCCGGCTGCAGGGCCGGGGCGAGATCGGCGGCCACCTCTCGGGCGACCCCCTCGAGGGCGGAGGCGTCCTGGGCGACCCAGGCGCGCAGCGTCAGGTGCTCCCGCATCCACGCCGTGAGCGTCTCCTCGGACTCCGGAGTCAGGGCGAAACC